>WLIH01000304.1 GCA_009702305.1 Actinomycetota bacterium
CGCCACCCGCGTCGTCGGCGTCGAGCCGGCCGGTGCGGCCAGCATGGCCGCCGCCCTGGCGGCGGGCGGCCCGGTGGACCTCGACGAGCTCGACGGCTTCGTCGACGGCGCCGCCGTGCGCCGGGTCGGTCGACACACCTACGCCGTGGTCGCGGCCCACCGTCCCGACCTGGTGACCGTGCCCGAGGGGCTGCTCTGCGTGGAGATGCTCGACCTCTACCAGTCCGACGGCATCATCGCCGAGCCCGCCGGCGCCCTCGCCAGCGCCGCGCTGCGGCTCACCGCGCTCGACCTCGTCCCCGGGTCCACCGTGGTCGCGATCGTGTCCGGCGGCAACAACGACGTCAGCAGGTATGCCGAGGTCGTCGAGCGCGCCCTGGTGCACGAGGGCCTCAAGCACTACTTCCTGGTGGAGTTCCGCCAGGAGCCCGGCGCCCTGCGGCGCTTCCTCGACGAGGTCCTCGGACCCGACGACGACATCGCACTGTTCGAGTACGTCAAGCGCAGCAACCGCGAGACCGGCCCGGCGCTGGTCGGGATCGAGCTGCAGGACCCGGCCGATCTCGTCGGCCTGCTGGCCCGCATGGACGCCTCGCCGCTGCGGGTCGAGCCGGTGTCCCCGGACAGCCCGCTGTTCCGCTTCGTGCAGTAGGAGCAGGAGACGCGAGGCAGGAGGCAGGAGGCCTAGCGAATCGTGCCCACGCCCGGGACCAGCGGCAGGTCCAGCGCCGTCACCCAGCCCGCGGGCAGGTCGTTGACCGCCGGCACGGCGTTGAGGGCGCGCAGCCCGGTCGCGAGGCAGCCGGCCACCGCGGGCGCACGACCCGAGCCGTCGGTGAAGCGGAACGACGTCTCCTGCACGATGGAGGGCGAGCCGACGATGTCGACGCGGTAGACGTCGTCGGCGCTCCCGGCCGGCCAGTCGGGCGCCGCGTCGAGGCCGATCCTGTTGACGTGCTCGAGCGTGATCACCTCGCGGCCCTGGTAGATGCCGTTGATGGTGAAGCGGATCGCGGCGACGTTGCCGGCCTCGATGACGCCCTTGGCGGTGGTGCGGTCGGTGGGCGTGACCCACTTCTCCCAGGTCGTGGTGATGTCGTCGAGCTCGATGCCGACGGCGTGCGCCATCATGGGCACGGTCGCACCCCAGGCCATGATCAGCAGGTCCGGGATCTCCAGCAGGGGCGTGAACTCCGGCGAGCGGCCGATGCCCATCTCGTCCTCGTAGTCGCCCTCGTAGTCGGTGTAGTCGAGCAGCTCGGAGGCCCGCACGCTGGTCACCTCGCCGCACAGCCCCATCAGGGTCATCGGGAAGAGGTCGTTGGCGAAGCCCGGGTCGATGCCGGTGGTGAAGCACGACGCGCCCCCGGCCTCGCAGGCCTCGGTGATCGGGTCGATCCAGTTCGGCGGGTTCTGCTTCATCTGCGGCCAGACCCACGGCGTCATGGCCGTCGAGCAGACGTCGATGCCGGCGCGCAGGAAGGCGCTCATGACGCGGATGTTGTCGTCGGCGTACTGCGCCGTCGGGCCGTAGTGCACCAGGGCGTCGGGGGCGAGCGCGACGAGCGCGTCGACGTCGTCGGTCGCGAGCACGCCCACCGGGGCGATGCCGCAGATCTCGCCGACGTCCTTGCCGACCTTGGCGGGGTTGCTGACACCGACGCCGACCAGCTCGAACGACGGGTGCTTGACCACCTCGGCGATGACCATGGACCCGACGACCCCGGTGCCCCAGATGACGATGCGCTTCGGCGCTGCAGTGCTCACGCCGGGCAGCGTAGCCGTGGATGAGCGTGAATGAGAACGTGTTCTAGATCCGGTCGGCGGCGAGCATCCCCAGCCGGGTCCTGGTCGCGGCGACGTCGCCGGGCACGTGGCCGTTGACCGCCCGGCACGCCCAACCGAGACGGACGGCGGCCCGTGCGGCCAGCCGCAGCTCGTCGGCGGGCAACAGATCGCTCCACGGCTCGAGGTAGGAATCCAGGTAGGGGCCGGTGTCGACCGAGGCCTCGATGTCCTCGGGGCCCCACGCGATCACGCCCTCCAACGCCACCGACAGCACGAAGAACGGGTGGGACACGCACGCATCGCCCCAGTCCATCAGCGCCGTGCGGCCCTGGCTCACGAAGACCTGGGCGTCGTGGAGGTCGTCGTGCTGGAGGGTCTCGGGGAGGCCGTACGCCGCGAGACCCGCGCACCACGCCTCGATCTCGGCGGTGCTCGGCACCGTCGCCGGATCCACGTCGAGATCAGCGATCAGATCGGCATACCGGCGCGGGAGCGTGGCGAGCCGCAGGTCCGGCACGCCGAGTGCGAGCAGCGCGTCCACCTCGCCGACGACCTCCCGCTGGACGACCGCGCACCGCCGGAGCGCATCGTGCCAGCGCTCGAAGTGCGCGGGGTCCTGCTCGACCAGGGCGCGCAGGGTCGTGCCGGCGTCGGACATCAGCATCCAGCCGGTGGTCAGGTCGGCCGCGAGCAGTGGTGGCACGGAGTCCGGGCAGCGCTCGGACAGCATCGTGACGACCGCCGCCTCGTGGCGCAGGGAGGTGTCGTTGACCTTGAACCACACCGATCCCTGGCTGGTCGGCGCCCGGAGCACCGTCGACCAGGCCTCGACGTGCGGCTGCTCGATCTCGCCGAGCAGGTCGACGCCGAGCTCGGCCAGCCGGTCCTCGATCCACGCGTGGGCGCGCACCACCCAGGCCGGGTCGCGCCAGGACGTCTGGCTCACGTGGTCGTCGGCTCCCAGCGGCTGCTCAGGGCAGGGTGACGACGCCGGTGCGGGGCGCGCGGTCGACCACGATCGGCGTGGCGTCGTCCTCGTAGAGCCCGGCGGTCGTGCGCAGTCGCGGTGCCTCGAAGGCCGAGAGGCACTCCAGCGGCACGACCTGCACCATCCGGTCGGCCCCGAAGCCGGCGCGGGCCGAGGAGCCCCGGCACACGTAGTAGTGGCTGCCGTCGAAGACCTTCACCTTCGCCTTGCCGACCTCCGTCGTCAGGCTGATCGAGAGGTCGCCCTCCGACACCTCGGTGTCGATGAACTCGTTGCCCGGAGTGCGGCTCAGGTCGTCGACGACCGTGATGATCGTGAGCGCCTCGTCGCCGAGCGTGTAGGACACCGCCGTCAGGTCGACCGCGGCCACCTGGGCGAGCGTCGCTCCGCCGGGGGCGACCTGCGCGTCGCCGATCGGGTCGCTCACGCGCACCCGGTCGACGGCGTACGCCGACGTGGTCACGAGACTGAGGGTCGTCGCGGCAAGCAGCGCGGCCGCGGGGCGTCGGGCGCTCACGTGGCCATCATCAGGATCATGTCGCGGTCGTACTCGCGACCCTCGTGCTCGACGCGCAGGTGCTCCTGCACGACGGCGACCAGTTCGTCCTCGTCGGCGCCGCTCAGGGCGGTGCCGCAGGGGCAGGAGAGGCGTGTCTTCATGTGCCGACACTAGAGCGTCGAGGGCCCTATGTTCGGCACATGGCCCGTCCCGACACCGCTGCTCTGGTAGCCGGAGGCATCCGTCTCGCCTCCGGCCTCTCGTTCCTCGTCGCACCCGCGCGGGCCAACCGGCTCTGGGGCGACCCCGAGCCGCCCGGCACCACGTCGATGCTGCTGCTGCACTCCATGGGCTACCGCGACGTCCTGATCGGGGGGCTGCTGGTCGGCGCCGCCGTGCGGGGGCGTGACACCCGCGGCTGGTTCCTCGCCTCCGGCGGCGCCGACGCCGCCGACTTCCTGGGCGGCGTGCGGGTGCATGGCGACATGACGCGCTCGCAGCAGGCCATCGGGCTGGGCGGTGCCGTGGTCGGCATCGGCGTCGGGCTGTGGGGCGCCACGCGCCGCACCGGGGCGTAGCTCCAGCCCGACTCGCGGAACCCCTCAGGTGCGGTCCGACCCTGCCGAACAGGGACGACGTGTGGCGGCGCAGGGTCGCCCGTGTCCGAACCGAATCGAGAATCCAGTGCTCCGTTCTTGGCTCAAGAACCCGGTGGTCACCGTCGTGACCGCCGTCGCCCTCACCGCGGGAGGCGTTGCGGTGACCGCTCCTGCCGCCACCGCCGCGCCCGCCCACGCCGCCGCCGCGAGCGCGTCGACCGACGCCCAGGCGAAGTGCCGCACCGCCTCCACCCAGGTCCGCCAGGCCCGCAAGGCGCTCACCCGCGCCAAGCACGCCGAGCAGCGCCGCGCCCAGAAGGTCAAGCGCGCCCAGGCCCGCCTGGCCGCCGCCAAGCAGCGTCGTGGCTCGCTGTGCGCCGCCGCCCGTCGCGAGCAGGCCGCCGAGCAGACCACCGCCGGATCGACCGCGATCGACGCCGTCACCGACAACCCGGCCTTCGCGCTGCTGCCGCCGGCCGCCGCCGACCAGATCCAGGCCCTGCTCGTCCGGATCCGTGCGCAGC
>WLIH01000305.1 GCA_009702305.1 Actinomycetota bacterium
AGAGGCTGGTGCCGTGGCACAGACCCCTCGGCGCATCGTGGTGATGCGTCACGCGAAAGCAGAGCCGATCGGACCGAGCGACTTCGAGCGCGAGCTCTCCCCGCGCGGCGTCGCCGACGCCGAGGCCGCCGGGGCATGGCTGGCGAGCCGCGACCTCGAGCCCGACCACGTCCTGGTGTCGGCTGCCCTGCGCACCCGCCAGACCTGGGAGGCCGTCGCCGCCGGTGCCGGCTGGGGCGACGACGCGGAGTACGACGACGGTCTCTACGACGCGGGACCGGAGACCGCCCTCGACCTGATCCGGGCGACGCCGGACGACGCGCTCACCCTGATCGTGGTCGGGCACAACCCGACGATGGCGCTGGTCGCGCAGCTGCTCGACGACGGCGACGGCGACGAGGAGGCCAGCAACGACCTGGCCCTGGGCTACCCGACCGCGGCGCTCACCGTCTTCGACTTCGCCGGCGACTGGCACGACCTCGAGGAGCAGTCCGCGACCGTCGCGGCGTACCACGTCGCTCGCGCCTGAGCGGCCTGACTCCTAGACGGGCGGAGCCGGGGTCACGAAGCCGGCCTCGGCATCAGCGGCCTCGACCTCCTCGCGGGAGATGCCGAGCAGGTAGATGATCGTGTCGAGGTAGGGCACGTTGACGGCGGTGTCCGCTGCCTCGCGCACCACCGGGCGCGCGTTGTAGGCGATGCCGAGACCGGCTGCGTTGAGCATGTCGAGGTCGTTGGCGCCGTCGCCGATCGCGATCACCGAGGCCTCGGTCAACCCGAGCTCGGCGGCGAACTCCCGCAGCGCCTGGGCCTTGCCGGCCCGATCGACGACCGGACCGACGATCCGGCCGGTGAGCAACCCGTCGACGATCTCCAACTCGTTGGCACGGGCGAAGTGGATGCCGAGGTCGGCGGCGAGCCGGTCGGTGATCTGGCTGAAGCCGCCCGAGACGATCGCGAAGCGGTAGCCCAGCCGGCGCAGGGTGCGGACCATCGTCCGTGCCCCGGGGTTGAGGACGATGGAGTCGTAGACCTCGTCGATCGCGGCCGCGGGGACACCCGCGAGCAGCCGGACGCGGGCCCGCAGCGAGGCCTCGAAGTCCAGCTCCCCGCGCATGGCCGACTCGGTGATCTCGGCGACCTCGGCCTCGAAGCCGGCGTGGGCGGCGAGCATCTCGATGACCTCGCCCTGGATCAGGGTCGAGTCGACGTCCATCACGATCAGGCGCATCCCGCGCCGCATCAGGTTGGCGGGCTGGACGGCGATGTCCAGACCCTGACGGGCGGCCTCGGAGGCGAGCACGGGGCGCAGGACCTCGGGATCCGCCCCCGAGACATGCAGGTCGATCGCGATGACGGGGTAGCGCGCCATCCGCTCGATGCGGTCGATGTTGGCCCCGCACTCGGCGATCCGACCAGCCACCGCGGCCATCGCACCCGCCTGGAGGGGGGTGCCGATGATGGTGACGTGGGAGCGCCCGAGGCGGGTCTTGGTGTCACCCAGGCCGGGCTCGACGTCGACGGTCATGTCGAGAGTCCGTGCTGTCTCCTCGATCTCGTCGCGCAGCCGCTCCCACTCCTGGGGCACGGTGACCAGGACTCCGAGGATGAGTCGGCGCCGCAGCACGATCTGCTCGATGTCGACGACCTCGACCCCGGACCGGGCGAGCGTCTCGAAGATCGAGGAGGTCACACCGGGTCGGTCCTTGCCCGTCAACGTGATCAACAGGGTCTCGGGCCGCGGGGCGTCGTGGTCGCTCATGTCGGGCACGAGGCTATCGCTGCCGGCTCATGATGGTGGCCACACCTCGGGCGACGAGGCGGCGACGAGTGCGCGCCGTCCGGCCCGGGCCAACGGACGCAGCGCCGCCTCGCGCTGCTGGGCGTCGTGGAGCGAGAGGGCGCCGCCGTCGTCCTCCAGCGCGAGATCGACGATCTCCAACGCCTGGAGGGCACGTCCGACCAGGTCGACGCAGCGCGCCGGCACGCCCTCCGGAGCGTGGGCCGCGGGGCGGTGACGCAGGTTCATCAGCCGGTCGGCGACCTCGGGGCGCCAGGCTGCGACGTCGAGCCTGGCCAGGTCGCGGGTCGCCTCGAGCAACGACTCACGAAGCGCCCGGTCGGCCTCGCCGACATCGGCGAGGGGCCGCCGAGCGGCCCGGTGCGCGACCCACGTCGTCGCGGCCCCGACAGTGACCGGCACCAGCCCGACCTCGGTGCCGATCGCCACGACGGCCTCCCCGGCGTCGAGAGCAGCGGTGTTGAAGGCCGTCGGCCCGCCGAGGCCGACCGGGTCGCCGTCGACGGGGTACGCCGCCCCGAAGGCCGTCGCCCCCTCTGCCCGCAGCCGCGCCAGCCCGCCGAGCAGGGTCTCGGTGCTCCCGTCGCCGCCGAGCCCCAACTCGGCCAGCCCGGCGATCGCGTGGGTCGCCTCGTCCCCGATGACCGCATCGATCATCAGGTCGGTCACCACCGTGCCGCGCAGCCACGCGGTGCCCCACCACGCGAGACGGGTGGCAGCAGGGAGCTCGAGGGGCACGCCCGGGAGGGTACTGCTCTGACTAAGGTTGACCCATGTCCGCCGTCCTGGAGTTCGCCGACGTGAGCGTCCGTCGCGGCCAGGCGACACTGCTCGACCGGATCAACTGGGTCGTCGAGGAGGACGAGCGTTGGGTGATCCTCGGCCCCAACGGCGCCGGCAAGACGACCCTGCTCCAGATCGCGTCCGCTCAGATGCATCCCTCCTCCGGTGTCGCGGCGGTGCTCGAAGAGGTCCTCGGGGCCGTCGACGTGTTCGAGCTGCGCCCGCGCATCGGCCTGACGAGCGCCGCCCTCGCAGAGCGGATCCCTCGCCACGAGACCGTGCACGACGTCGTCGTCTCGGCGTCGTACGGCGTGCTCGGCCGCTGGCGCGAGGAGTACGACGACCTCGACCACGAGCGGGCGACCTCGCTGTTGCGCGAGCTCGGCGCCCAGCACCTGGCCGAGCGGACCTTCGGCACGCTGAGCGAGGGCGAGCGCAAGCGGGTGCAGATCGCGCGGTCGCTGATGACCGACCCCGAGCTGCTCCTGCTCGACGAGCCTGCCGCGGGCCTCGACCTCGGCGGACGCGAGGACCTGGTCTCGACCCTGTCGGTGCTCGCCTACGACCCGGACTCCCCGGCCACCGTGCTCGTGTCGCACCACGTCGAGGAGATCCCGCCCGGCTTCACCCATGCGCTGCTGCTGCGCCAAGGCCGCGTGGTCGAGGCCGGTCTGCTCGACCAGGTGCTGACCGAGGTCAACCTCTCGGCGGCGTTCGGGATGCCCCTGACGGTCACCCGGACCGACGACGGGCGCTGGGCCGCCCGGCGGCGCACCCGCGCCCGCTGAGCCGCTGGGTGGGCCTGGCCCGAGGGATAGGGTGCGCTCATGGACTGGCTGAGCGACCACGCATGGGTGCCGTGGCTGGCCGTCGCGATCCTGTTGGGCACCGCCGAGATGTTCAGCCTCGACCTGGTCCTGATCATGCTCGGGGTCGGCGCCCTCGTCGGCATGGTGGTCGCGCTCGCCGACGGGCCGGCCATCGCGCAGATCCTGGCTGCCGCGGCCGCCGCCACCCTCACCCTCACGCTCGTCCGCCCGCCGCTGGTGCGTCGTCTGCACTCCGGTCCCGACCTCCAACAGGGGCACGACAAGCTGGTCGGCCTGCAGGCAGTGGTGCTGCAGGAGATCACCTCGCTCCAGGTCGGTCGGATCAAGCTCGGCGGCGAGGAGTGGACCGCCGCGCCGGCGGAGCCCGCCGTCACGATCGAGCCCGGCGTCACCGTCGAGGTGCGCGAGATCCGCGGCGCGACGGCGTACGTCGTGGCCGTGCCCGACCCGTCCTGACCCCCACCTCCCCGAGGAGAGACCATGGCTGAAGCCATCCTGGTGCTGCTGGCACTGGTGGTCCTGTTCGTCATCGTGATGCTGGCGAAGACGGTCCGGATCGTCCCGCAAGCCCGCGCCGGAGTCGTCGAGCGCTTCGGGAAGTACAAGCAGACGCTGCCGGCCGGGCTCAACATCGTGGTGCCCTTCATCGACAAGGTGCGCTACCTCATCGACCTGCGCGAGCAGGTCGTCAGCTTCCCGCCGCAGCCGGTGATCACCGAGGACAACCTCGTGGTCTCCATCGACACCGTCATCTACTTCCAGGTCACCGACCCGGTGGCGGCGACCTACGAGATCGCCAACTACCTCGGTGCGGTCGAGCAACTTGCAACCACGACATTGCGAAACGTGGTCGGCGGGCTGAACCTCGAGCAGGCGCTGACCAGCCGAGACGAGATCAATGGCCAGCTGCGCATCGTCCTCGACGAGGCGACCGGCAAGTGGGGCATCCGGGTCGGCCGAGTCGAGCTCAAGGC
>WLIH01000306.1 GCA_009702305.1 Actinomycetota bacterium
AGCAGCACGGTGACGTTCTGCTTGCGCTTGCGGTCGAGGCGCACGCCGACCATGTCGCGCTTGTCGATCTCGAACTCCAGCCAGGCACCGCGGCTCGGGATCAGCTTGGCGGTGTAGATGTCCTTGTCGGACGTCTTGTCGGCGGTGCGCTCGAAGTAGACACCGGGCGAGCGCACGAGCTGCGAGACGACGACACGCTCGGTGCCGTTGATGACGAAGGTGCCCTTGGGGGTCATCAGGGGGAAGTCGCCCATGAAGACGGTCTGGCCCTTGATCTCACCGGTGTCGTTGTTGGTGAACTCCGCCGAGACGTAGAGCGGAGCGGAGTAGGTGAAGTCCTTCTCCTTGCACTCGTCGACGGTGTACTTGGGGTCGTAGAAGACCGGGTTCTCGAACGAGAGCGACATCGTCTCGGAGAAGTCCTCGATCGGCGAGATCTCCTCGAAGATCTCAGTCAGACCGGACTTGCTGGAGACGTCCTCGCCCTGGGCGCGTCGACGCTCGACGGCAGCCGTCCACTTCTCGTTGCCGATCAGCCAGTCGAAGCTGTCGGTCTGGAGGGAGAGGAGCTGGGGAACCTCGAGAGGCTCGGCGATCTTCGCGAAAGAGATACGGCGGGTGTTCGATGCGTTCAAGGGGGCAGAGTTGCTGCGCGCGGCCAAGAGGAATCCTTCGACGGGTAACGCTGGTCGATGGCGCGAGCCCCCCACAAAAAAACCACCGGGCAGGTTGAGATGCATTTGAGGGCAGGCGCAACGCGCAACAGTACCCTCAAAACAGGCGCGCCACAACAGCGGCATGCACCTCAGAGATGAGCGTGCGACGATGATCGCTGCCGCGGGCCCCCTGGTCAAGGACATCGGGCATCTGGGCCGCGAGCGGCGCTGCAGCGGACACCGGCCCGTCAGCGCCCAGCCTCAGGTGGTGAGGTCGTCGATCAGCCAGTCGCCATCGACGCGGACCATGGTCACCGTGACCTGGTCCTTGGAGGCACGCGGCGTCTTGTAGGCCTTGTTGGTGATCGGCCGGTTGACGAACAGCAGCACCTCGACACGGTCGTCATCGGCGCTCGTGCGCACGATGCCCGAGTCGATCACCTGGGTGGACACGACGGTCTTCGTGCTGGGCGCGTTCTCCTTGATGGTCTCGAAGAGCGGGTCGTAGCTGCCGCTGCGGTAGGACGACGTCATGAACGTGTGCGCCGCGGCCTGATCCTCGTCGAGATGGCGGTAGTCGTAGGAGAGCACCGGCACGATCGCCCGGCGCGCCACCGCCTCGGCTTCCTGTGCCGAGGCCTCGATCGAGCCCACGCCACCCTCGGAGGCGGCCGGCAGCAGCTCCTCGTCGGGTCGGGTCGCGACCCACGCGGTCGCGGCGACCAGGAGCAGCGCCACGATCGCGACCGTGACGAGCACCCACGACCGCACGGCCCGCGGCGCTGCGGAGCCCACCGGCGCCGGCGCAGGAGGCTCGACCGGCTCGTCGCCCGACGCGGGGGGAGCGTCGTCGACCACCGGCACGAGTGTGGCGTCGTACGCCGAGCGGGCGGCCGGGTCGAGGAGCACCTCGGCGGCCTGGTTGAGCGTGCGGAAGCGGCGGTCGGCCGGGTCGAGGTCGGCGATCGCGGCGCGCCAGGCAGCGCGGATCTCCTCGGCCGACGCGTCGGGCTCGACGTCGAGGATGTCGTACCAGCTGGGGGTCACTGCTCGGTCTCCCCCGTCTGGGTCTCCCCGGTCACGGGCGCGAAGTCGTCGACCAACCAGGTGCCGTCGATCAGCACGACCTGCACGGCGACGCGGAAGGGTGCCGGCTCGCCGTCGACCTGCTCGCCCGAATCAGGGTCTTCGTAGGAGTTCGTGAAGGAGCCCGCGACCAGCACGCTGGCCGAGTCGGGATCCATCGAGGCGACGCCGGTGGCGAAGATCTCCGCAGACCGCTCGAGCTTCGACTGCGCCACGATCTGCTCGGCGGTGCCGACGTTCTGCTCGAAGGACGCCTCGAACTTGGGGGTGATGACCTCTCCCACCGAGGTGCGGTACTCCGGCATCGTGCCGTCGTCGTCGAGCAGGTCGGGTCCGTAGGTGTTCAGGCGCAGCATGAACTGGCGCGCCACCGACATGACCTCGTCGCGCTGCGGCTGGAGGTCCTCGTCACCGCTCACGGTACTGGTGATCCGCTCGCCGAAGGACTGGTCGCCCGAGGTGCGGGTGAAGAACAGGTAGGTCAAGCTGACCAGGCACGCGATGATCACCACCACGAGCGCGAGCAGCAGCCCGGAGCGGAACCGCGCGTGCGCGGCAGGCGGTGCGGGAGGATCGGTCGGGTCGGTCGTCGTCACTTCAGCGACAGGGGCTGGAGGTACAACCACTTCCACGAGTCCTCTCCGAGCGTCGGAGGGGCAACGGTACCCGTGGAGAGCAACTGCGAGCGCTTCTTGTCCCGCGCCGGGTCGCCCCAGGTGAGAGCGCCCGTCTCTGGGTCGTACGACGCCACGACGGGCGCGTCGTAGTCGGCACCGGCTCGCGGCAGCACGAGGTTCTGAGCGCCACGCGCGTTGCTCATGGTGATCGGCTCGGTGCAACGGGCATCGACGTTGAGCGGCCGGTTGCTGCCGTCCTGGGGCGGCCGGGTGTCGGTGCCCTCGTAGCCCGCGTGGCAGACCGGGTTGGTCGTGATGATCAGACCGAAGTGGGCGTCGAAGAGGCCGGTGTCCGGCGACTTCGACACCACGGTGAAGCCGCCCTCGACGACGTACGGGTAGATCACCAGCAGCTGGCGGATGCCGGGGAGGTTCTTGACGACGATGTCGCCGGTGGTGACCAGGTTGTTGATCAGGTCGCCGAGCTCGACCTGGTTCTCCTGGATGAAGGTACGCAGCTGGTTGGCCGCGCCGGAGCCGTTGTCGATCAGGCGGCGCAGGTCCGGGTCGGCCCCGGCGAGCGTCTGGCTGAAGAGCGAGAGCTGGCTCGCGAAGGTCCGGATCGCGCTGGTGTTGTCGAGCTGGGTGTTGAGCACCGTGTTGCTGTCGCGGATCAGGGCCGTCGTCACGTCGAAGTTGTCGTTGGCGGTGTCGATGAACGACGTGCCCGTGTCGATGAGCCGCTCCAGGTCGGTGCCCGCCCCGGCGAACGCCTTGCCGAGCTCGTCGATCGTGGTCTCGAGCGAGGGCCGGTCGACCGACTCCACCGTGTTGGAGAGGTCGGTCAGCAGCGTCTCGGTCGCGATCGGGGTGCGGGTGTCGATGGCCGCGATCTGCCCGGAGTCGTCGAGGTACGGCGCGTCGTCGGTCTGCGGCTGCAGCTCGACGTACTGCTCGCCGACCGCCGAGCGGTTGCCGACCAGCGCGAGCGTGTCGGCCGGGATCTGGTCGTAGTCGTTCTCGATGTCGAGGTAGACGTCGACGCCCTCGTCGGTGAGGACGAGCTTGTCGACGCGGCCGACCTCGACACCGCGGTAGGTCACCTCGCCGCCGGCGAAGATGCCGCCGGAGCGCTCGAAGTGGGCCACGACGGTGTAGGTGCTGTCGTAGACGAGCCGGTCGAGGCGCGCGTAGCGGGCACCGACGAAGCTCACCCCGAGCAGGGTGATGACCACGAAGATCACCAGCTGGACCTTGGTACGACGGGTGATCACTTCAGCACCATCCCCGGGACGAGCAGGTCGACCAGGGTCGGGTCGAAGGCCTGCGAGAGCTGGCGCATGGTGGGTCCTCGCTGCGGGTCGACGTAGCCGATCCCCGGTCGGAAGAGGCCGCCCTGACCACCGAGCAGGCCGCCCAACGATCCGGTCAGACCGCTGGTGAGGTCATCGAGGCCGGGCAGGGCCGGGAGGCCGCCGCCGGGCAGTGCGGGCAGGCCGGGGATCTGGTTGATCACCGTGCAGACCACGGCGTTCTTGTTCTCCGGCTTCGCGCACTCGTCCTTGAGGGCGAGCAGGCTCTGGAGGCTGCTGAGCACCTTGACGCAGGCCTTGCTGCCGATGTCGGCGCTCATCAGGCACTTGGTGATGTTGTCGAGCACCGCGGTCGGGTCGAGGTTGGTCGGCAGCAGGGTCGGGAGAGCCGTGGGGATCCCGGTGATGCCACCCGAGAGGTCGAGGTCGAGCTCGACCGACAGGTTGGTGTAGTCGCCCATGTGCAGGTTGCGGGCGACCTGCGGGTCACGACCGACGACCTCGTCGACGAACGGGTAGGTCAGGAAGACGTTGAACGCCTTGACGAACGAGTCGCCCGACGCGGCCAACTCGGTCAGCGTCGGCTGGAGCTGGCGGATCGTCTCGATCGTCGCGTCCTTGGACGCCTTGATCACGCGCACGCCCACGTCGCCGAGCTCGCTGAGCGCCTGCAGCATCTTGACGAGATCGTCGCG
>WLIH01000307.1 GCA_009702305.1 Actinomycetota bacterium
ACCAGCTGGCGCGTCGCTACCCCGAGCAGGCCAAGAAGTTCGTGCGCAAGTTCACCGAGCGCCAGCTGCCCGAGGGGGTGTCCTTCGACGAGCACTTCCAGCCGTCGTACAACCCCTGGGACCAGCGCCTGTGCGTGGTGCCGAACAGCGACCTCTTCCGCGCGCTGCGGGCCGGCACGGTCTCGGTCGTCACCGACACGATCGACACGTTCACGCCGACCGGCATCCGCCTGAGCTCGGGCCGGGAGCTGGAGGCCGACATCATCGTGACCGCCACCGGACTCAAGCTGCTGGCCTTCGGCGGCATCGAGCTCAGTCTCGACGGGGTCAAGGCCGAGGCCTCGAAGTCCATGTCCTACAAGGGGCTGATGCTCAGCGGCATCCCCAACTTCGCCTACACGATCGGCTACACCAACGCGTCGTGGACGCTGAAGGCCGACCTCGTCGGCGAGTACGTCAACCGGCTGCTGTCCTACATGGACGCCCACGGCCTCAGTGCCGTGGTGCCGGTGCGCGACGACTCGGTGGCCGAGCGGCCCTTCATGGATCTCGCGTCGGGCTACATCCAGCGCGCGCTGGACGATCTGCCCAAGCAGGGCGACCGGGCTCCCTGGATGCTGGCTCAGAACTACCTGAGCGACATCCGCACGATCCGCAAGGACCGCATCGACGACGACGTCTTGGCTTTTTCTTAGGAAACGCCGCGTTTGTCGGGGAGCCCGGCGGCACAGGCTGACGAAGGAGTCGCCAACGACGGCGCCTCGCTTCCCCGCCGAACGAAAGGCCGCATCATGGGTATCGCCGACAAGCTCAGCAACAAGGTCGAGGACCTCAAGGGCAAGGGCAAGGAAGGCGCCGGCAAGGCGACCGGCGACGAGCAGCTCCAGGCCGAGGGCAAGGCCGACCAGGCGTCGGCCTCGATCAAGGACGGCGTCGAGAAGGTCAAGGACGCCGCCAAGGACCTCAAGGACGGCCTGACCAAGTAAGGCCGCTCGCACGCGACTCGACGTCGGGCGTGACCAACCGCACGACGCGAGAATGCCAGTCAGGACGGGCTGGTCCCCTACAGTGGGGACCAGCCCGTTCAGTCTTGCCTCGGGCCCGCGCAGGTAGACCCCGGTTCGTCCAGGGCCCCGCGTCGCCTCTCCCCGAGAGGCATGCCTCGCCGCTCCGGTCTCGGAGCCAGGCGAACGCAGCACCACCTGGCGAGACGCGCCAACAGTGAGTGACTGAAATCAACGTGTCTACAGCATCCTTCGCCGATCTCGGCGTGCCCAGCAACCTCGTCGCCGTCCTCTCGGACGCCGGCATCACCATCCCGACGCCGATCCAGGCCGCGACCCTGCCCGACTCGCTCGCCGGTCGCGACGTGCTCGGACGGGGCCGCACCGGCTCCGGCAAGACCTACGCCTTCCTGGTGCCGCTCGTCGCGCGCCTGACGGCCTCCCGCCTGCCCGCGACCGCCCGTCGGCCGCGCGCGCTCATCCTGGCTCCGACCCGCGAGCTGGTGAACCAGATCCAGGAGGCGCTCAAGCCCCTGGCCAAGTCCGCCGGGCTCTCGACCCAGACCGTCTTCGGCGGCGTGGGCCAGGGCCCGCAGGTCGCCGGCCTGAAGAAGGGCGTCGACATCGTCCTCGCCTGCCCCGGTCGGCTTGAGGACCTCATCGGTCAGGGCCACTGCAACCTGGGCTCCGTCGAGGTCACGATCCTCGACGAGGCCGACCACATGGCCGACCTGGGGTTCCTGCCCGCCGTACGCCGCATCCTCGACGCGACGCCCGCGAGCGGCCAGCGCCTGCTCTTCTCGGCCACGCTCGACAACGCGATCGACGTCCTGGTCAAGCGCTTCCTGACCAACCCGGTGACCCACGAGGCCGACTCGGCCCAGTCCCCGGTCTCGACGATGGACCACCACGTCCTGCACGTCGCCCGCGAGCAGCGCGTGCCGGTGCTGGCCGACCTGACCAGCGCTCCTGGTCGCACGGTCGTCTTCACGCGCACCAAGCACGGCGCGAAGGCCCTCACCCGCCAGCTCAACAAGCTCGGCGTGCCGACGGTCGAGCTGCACGGCAACCTGTCGCAGAACGCTCGCGTCCGCAACATGGAGGCCTTCCACTCCGGCAAGGCCTCGACCCTGGTCGCGACCGACATCGCCGCGCGCGGCATCCACGTCGACGACGTCGCCCTGGTCGTGCACGCCGACCCGCCCACCGAGCACAAGGCCTACCTGCACCGCTCGGGCCGCACGGCGCGCGCCGGTGCTGCCGGCACCGTCATCACGCTGATGACCCAGGAGCAGGTGCGCGACGTGCGCGACCTGACCCGCGCGGCCGGCATCAAGCCCACCATCACCCGTATCGAGGGCGTCGCCCACCCGATCCTGGCCGAGCTCGCCCCGGGCGAGCGCGTGCTGGTGCCGGGCGGTCTCGGCGTCAGCGAGGTCGACCCGCAGGAGCAGCGCAACAGCGGCGGCGGTCGCGGCGGTGCGCGCTCGGGCGGCGGCAACGGCGGCGGCGGCGGTGGCAACCGGTCGCGTCGTCGCTCCGGCGGCGGCTCCTCGACCGGCGGCGCGCCGAAGTCCGGGTCCAAGCCGGGTGCGGCCAAGTCCGGCTCGCCGCGCTCCGGCTCGTCGCGCTCGCAGGGCGGCGCTCCGTCCCAGGGCGGGCAGCGCGCGCGCTCCGGCTCGGGTCGCAGCGGCGGCGGTCACACCGCCGCGTCGTTCAGCTCCGGGCGCTGACGCTTCGGTGACCACCGCTCCGTAGGGTCGAGGTGTGAGCTGGCTGGAGGCGTTCGTACGGCGTTCCCTGTGGGACGTCGTGCCGCGCGACCACCGCGACACCGCCCCGGCCCTGCGGCGGCGCCAGCTGGTCACCCTGCTCTTCGTGGTGCTCGGCGGCACGGTGCTCGGCTTCTCGCTGCGCATCGAGCCGGGCAGCGCGTGGTTCTACCCCGCGACGGTCCTGCTGGCGCTGGTGTGGACGGTCGGCGCCTTCGCGTCCGGTCCGCTGCACCTGGGCCGCATCGCCCACGACGACACCCACCGGCGACCGGTGCTGTCCCCGATCCTGATCGGGGCGGCGCTGGTCGTCGTCTTCGTGCTGGGCGCCCTGCTGATCCGCGAGCTGGCGTTCCTCGACCCGCTGGTGCGCCAGATCCGATCGGTCCTCGACCACGCCGACCAGGGGTCTATCCCGCTGCTGGTGGCGATCACCGCGATCAACGGCATCGCCGAGGAGCTCTTCTTCCGTGGCGCGGCGTACGCCGCCGTGCCCCGGCACCCGGTGCCGGTCACGACGGTCGCCTACACGATCGCGACGCTGGCCACCGGCAACGTGATGCTCACCTTCGCCGCGGTGCTGCTGGGCATCGTCGTCGCTCTGCAGCGTCGTGCCTCCGGCGGCATCCTGGCCCCGGTGCTGACGCACCTGACGTGGTCGCTGTCGATGCTCTTCCTGCTGCCGATCATCTTCCTCTGAGAGGCCTCAGGCGTCGGACTCCTCCAGCGCCAGCCGGACGGCTTCGGCGTACGTGAGCGGCTCGCCCGGCACCAGGTCGCGGATGGCGTGCTCGGTCTGCACGACCTCGGTGCCCATCGACTCGATGAGGTTGCCGGCGGTGGTGGTGTCGACGCCGGTCACCAGCCGGATCCACCACGACGAGAGCAGCGGGGTGCCGACCGGCACCTTCAGGATCGGGATCGTGCGGCCGTGCATCTGCTCGGCCGCCTGCTGGAGCATGCCGATGTAGGTCAGCTGGTCGGCGCCGCCGACCTCGAGGACCCGGCCGAAGGCGGCGTCGTTGCCGACGACACCGGCGAGGTAGCGCACGACGTCCTCGAGCGCGATCGGCTGGGTGAGCGTGGCCGCCCACTTCGGCACCACCATGGCCGGGAGGTTCTTCACCAGCTTGCGCGTCATCTCCCACGAGATGCCGCCGGCGCCGACGACGATCGCTGCGCGCAACACGGTCACCGGCACCTGCGACTCACCGAGCAGGGACTCGACCTCGCGGCGTGAGCGCAGGTGCGGCGAGAGTTCGGTGCTGTCCTTGCCGAGGCCGCCGAGGTAGACGATCTGGCGTACGCCGCTCGCGGCTGCGGCGAGGCCGAAGGTGCGCGCGGCCTCGGCGTCCTTGCGCTCGAAGTCGTCGTCGTCGAGTGCGTGCACGAGATACACGGCGACGTCGACGCCGTCCCTCGGGTCGGCGAGGGAGCCCGCGTCGGCGACGTCGCCGAACACCGGCTCACCGGGCCCGTCGTAGGCCTCGGGACGGCGCGTCATCGCCTTGACGTCGTGGCCGAGCTCGACCAGCGCCGGCACCAGCCGCCTCCCGACGAAGCC
>WLIH01000308.1 GCA_009702305.1 Actinomycetota bacterium
AGCGCCTCGCCGAGGACGTGACGGAGCTCGGCTTCGTCGAGTCCTCGCCGAAGCAGGACGGCCGCAACATGATCATGGTGCTCGGCCCGCACAAGAAGAAGGCCGACGCCAAGGTCGACATCCAGGCCGACAAGGACAGCAAGGCCGCTGAGCGCGCCGCGCTTGAGGACGTCGAGCGCGCCGAGCGCGACGCCGCCCACGCCGCCGGTCCGGTCGCGCAGAAGAAGGAGCGCGGCCGCTCCGAGAACCTCGATCCCGAGATCGAGGCCTGAGAACTTCCGCTGGTCGCGCGTGACGCGGCCGGCGGGACACCACCCGCTGGTCGAGCCCGTCGAGACCATCCAGCAGGACGAGAAGAGAGATACGAGAATGCCGAAGAACAAGAGCCACTCCGGTGCCGGCAAGCGCTTCCGCGTGACCGGCACGGGCAAGATCCTTCGCGAGAAGGCCGGCAAGCGCCACAACCTGGAGAAGAAGGCCTCCAAGGTGACGCGCCGGATGACCGGCACCGTCGAGGTCGCCAAGGCCGACGTTCCCCGCGCGAAGAAGATGCTGGGTCTCTGACCCTTCGCCCCCAACCCACACGTTGGTCGAGCGACGCCGGGCATTCCGCATCCGGTGAGTCAGTCGAGACCAGAGAGCACCAAGGAGCACACAGATGGCACGCGTCAAGCGGGCGGTAAACGCCCAGAAGAAGCGTCGTACGACCCTCGAGCGCGCCAGCGGCTACCGCGGCCAGCGCTCGCGCCTGTACCGCAAGGCCAAGGAGCAGGTCACCCACTCGCTGGTCTACAGCTACAACGACCGCCGCAAGAACAAGGGCAACTTCCGCAAGCTGTGGATCCAGCGCATCAACGCCGCTGCCCGCGCCGAGGGGATGACCTACAACCGCTTCATCCAGGGCCTCAACCTCGCCGGTGTCGAGGTCGACCGCAAGATCCTGGCCGAGCTGGCCGTCAACGACGTCGCGGCGTTCAACGCCCTCGTCGCCACCGCCAAGGCCGCCCTGCCCGCGGACGTCAACGCCCCCAAGGCCGAGGCCTCCGCCTGAACACCCCTCTGAGCGCGGCCAACGGCCGCCTCAAGGACGTACGCAAGCTCAGCCGCCGCTCGGTCCGCACCGAGCGGCGGCTGTTCCTTGCCGACGGTCCGAAGGCCGTCGAGGGTGCCTTGACCGTGCCCGACTGCGTCGTCGAGGTCTTCGCGACCCCATCGGCGACCGAGGAGCACCCGGCCCTGGTCGCCGCGGCAGGCGAGCGCTGGACCCTGGTCGACGATCGTGCGATGGCCTCGCTGAGCGACAGCGTCAACCCTGCGGGTGTGGTCGCGCTCTGCCGTCACCTCGACCGACCGCTGGCGCACCTGCTCGAGACCCCGCGTCGTCTGGTGGCCATCTGCGCCGAAGTGCGCGACCCCGGCAACGCCGGCACCGTGATCCGCACGGCCGACGCCGCCGGGGCCGACCTGGTCGTCCTGGCCGGCCAGTCGGTCGACGCCTACCACCCCAAGACGGTGCGGGCCAGCGTCGGGAGCCTCTTCCACCTGCCGATCGCGGTCGAGCCCGACCCGGTGCAGGCGGTGCGCGCAGCGCAGGCGGCCGGCCTCCTGGTGCTGGCCGCCGACGGAGCGGGCGAGATCGACCTCGACGCAGCCCTCGACGCCGACGAGCTCCTCCGCACGCCGACGGCCTGGCTGTTCGGCAACGAGGCCTGGGGTCTGCCCGAGGAGCTCGCCGCTGCTGCCGATCATCGAGTCCGGATCCCGATCCATGGCCGAGCCGAGAGTCTCAACCTGTCGACGGCGGCTGCGTTGTGCCTCTACGCCTCGGCGCGCACCCACCGCGCTTGAGGAGTTCCCGGCCCGTAGGGTGAGCGAGTGGACGTCTCGGTGCAGACCCAGCGGGTCGTCGACGCGCTGCCCGACGGCGTCGTGGTCGCCGGGTCGGACCAACGGGTCGAGCTGGTCTCAGCGGTCGCCGCTCGGATGCTCGGCGTCGAGACCGCCGACGTCGTAGGTCGCACGCTCGCCGAGGTGCTGGCGCTGCAGGACCAGGACGGCCAGTCCTGGTGCGCCCTCAACGCGCCGTACGCCGGACTCAGCACCCGCACGGCCGTGCCGGAGCAGTCGTGGCTGCTGCCCGACGGCACCGAGGTCCTGGTGGCCGCCCGGATCCACCGCCCGGCGCTCGATCAGCCTGTGCGGCAGGTCGCGATCACGATCCGCTCCGGTCGCGGTCGGGCCCGGCTCGATCGCGAGCGCTCCGACCTCGTCGCGACCGTGGCCCACGAGCTGCGGTCGCCGCTGACGGGGGTCAAGGGTTTCGTCCAGGCGCTGCTGAACCGCTGGGACAAGCTCAACGACGACCAGAAGAAGCTGATGCTCACGACCGTCAGCGCCGACTCCGACCGGCTGAGCCGGCTGATCGCGGAGCTGCTCGACGTCGCGCGCATCGACACCGGACGGCTCCAGATGCACACCCGGCCGAGCGAGGCTGACGTGCTGGTGCGGAGGATCGTCGACTCGGTCGGCTCCGCCACGACCCGGCGCCTCGACCTCGTGGTCGCCGCGGACCTGCCGGCGATCGGCGCCGACCCCGACAAGTTCACCCAGGTTGTCACCAATCTCGTCGAGAACGCCGTGCGCCACGGCGACGGCGACGTGCGGGTGGAGGTGTCGCGTCTCGAGCCGGACCCGAGCTCGGAGGTCGAGTTCGACGGGGTGCGGATCGTCGTCGACGACCAGGGGGACGGGATCGCCCTCGAGCTGCGTCGCCGCGTGTTCACGAAGTTCTGGAAGGACGGCGCGCGCGGTGGCACCGGGCTCGGGATGTACATCGTCCACGGTCTGGTGCGCGCGCACGGCGGCACGGTCGTCATCGGCGACGCGCCGGGCGGGGGCGCCCGGATCACCGTCGACTGGCCGGCGTACGTCGACAACTGAGCCGTCGCCGACCCGGCGGTGCGGGTGACCGGTTCGCGCCGGGGTCCGCCGACTTCCTAGACTGCCCGGGTTGCGGGCGCCGAGCCGGGGTCCGCTGTCGCACCGTCTGCCGGAAAGGCCGTGATGTCGGGCCCGAACACTGATTACGACCCCGTCGAGGTCACCCCGTTGCAGGCCGACGAGGTGGCTGCGGCGCGCGAGGCCGGCATCGCGGCCGTGCTCGCCGCCCGCGACCTCGACGAGCTCAAGCAGGTGCGGCTCGAGCACGCCGGGGACCGCTCGGCGCTGGCGCTCGCCAACCGCGAGATCGGTGCTCTGCCGCCGCAGGCGCGCAAGGAGGCGGGCCAGCGGATCGGCCAGGCCCGTGGCGCCCTCGCCCAAGCGCTCGCCGAGCGTCAGGCCGTGCTCGAGGTCGAGCACGAGGAGCGGATGCTGGTGGAGGAGACCGTCGACGTCACCCTGCCCACCGACCGGGTGCCGGTCGGCGCACGGCACCCCATCACCACCGGCTCCGAGCTGATCGCCGACATCTTCGTGGCGATGGGATGGGAGGTCGCCGAGGGGCCGGTCATCGAGGCCGAGTGGCTCAACTTCGACGCCCTCAACCTCGGCCCGGACCATCCGGCCCGCACCATGCAGGACACCTTCTGGACCGACCCGCAGGACCAGGGGATCGTGCTGCGCACGCACACCTCGCCGGTCCAGGCGCGCACGATGCTGACGCGCACGCCGCCTATCTACGTGGTCTGCCCCGGTCGCGTCTTCCGCACCGACGAGTACGACGCCACCCACAGCCCGGTGTTCCACCAGGTCGAGGGGCTCGCCATCGACGAGGGCATCTCCATGGCCCACCTCAAGGGCACCCTCGACCACTTCGCCACCGCGATGTTCGGCGAGGGCATCACCACCCGCTTCCGCCCGTCGTACTTCCCCTTCACGGAGCCGTCGGCCGAGGTCGATCTCGTCTGCTTCGTCTGCCGCGGCTCCGGGCTCGCCGTCGACGGGGGCCAGCCCTGCCGGACCTGCCGCGGCGAGGGCTGGATCGAGTGGGGCGGCTGCGGCGTGGTCAACCCGCGCGTCCTGCAGGCGTGCGGTGTCGACAGCGAGCGCTACTCCGGCTTCGCGTTCGGCATGGGCATCGACCGCACCCTGATGTTCCGCCACGGTATCGAGGACCTGCGGGCGCTCTTCGAGGGCGACGTCCGCTTCACCACAGCATTCGGCTCCGACATCTCGTGAGCACCATCTCCGCGAAGGACAGCGCATGAAGGCCCCCGTCTCCTGGATCAAGGAGTACGTCGACCTCCCGGCCGACGTCACCGTCGAGCAGCTCGCCGCCCGACTGACCGCGCTCGGACTCAAGCTCGAGGCGATCGAGCGGGCCGGTGAGGGCATCA
>WLIH01000309.1 GCA_009702305.1 Actinomycetota bacterium
GACGCGGCCGGCGCGGCCGGGGTCGCGGGGGCAGCGGCAGCGGCAGCGGGGGCCGCCGGGGCGGTGGGCTTCGCGGCAGCCGGGGCGGCAGCCTCGGCCGGAGCGGCGGACTTCAGCGAAGCGCCGTACTCCTTGCGAAAACGCATCTCTGCGGGAAGCTCGATGGTCGAGCTCGCCGACTTGACGAACTCCCCCATCTCCTTGAACTTCTCGAGGACGAACTTGCTCTCGACACCGAACTCCTTGGCGAGTTCGTGTACTCGGGTCTTAGCCACGTTTCTCCTTCTGGCCTGAGACCCGGATGTCGGGGTTCGTTCTCAGACCGTTAGTGGGTGTGCAAACTCATCGGGAAGTACTCATCGAGTGCTCATGAGCTGCTGCTCCGGTTCCTTGTGAGATACAGACGGTCGGTCAGTGCTGTGCGACGCGGGTGGTGAGGTGCTCGGCCAGCGGGGTGGTGCTCAGCCCCGGTCCACCCCCTGCGATCCGCAGGGCGCGGGCGAAAGCCTTGCGCCGCACCGCGAGGTCGAGGCACTCGGCCGTGGGGTGCAGGTGCGCACCACGACCGGGTGCGGTGCCACCGGGATCGGGTACGACGGCCGGCTGGCCGTGCGTGTCCGAGCCGGCGACCACTCGCAACAACTCGCGCTTGGCGGATCGACCTCGACAACCGACGCAGGTCCGGACGGGCCCGACGGGAGTCGGGTCGACCGGGCGCACGGACCGAGAGTCTGGGCGTTCCACCGTGAATCACCTTAGCGCGTGGGGCCGCGGGTTCCCGAAACGGGACACCCGCGCCTGTCGTTGCGAGCCTGCTGGTCTCGACGCGCTCGCGCGACTTCGTCCCTCAGTCGCGTCGCTTGCTCAACCTGGTCGCCCTACGCGCCTCATGGTTTCGACGCGCTCGCGCGACTTCGTCCCTCAGTCGCGTCGCTTGCTCAACCTGGTCGCCCTACGCGCCGCGTTCGTTCCTCACGCGTCGCTGCGCGCCTCATCGTTCCTCATGCGTCGCTGGGCGCCTCATCCGAGCGGATGTCGATGCGCCAGCCGGTCAGGCGGGCAGCCAGGCGGGCGTTCTGGCCCTCCTTGCCGATGGCCAGCGACAGCTGGAAGTCGGGGACGACGACGCGGGCCGAGCGAGCGGCCAGGTCGACGATCTCCACGGAGCTGACGCGGGCCGGCGAGAGCGCGTGGGCGACCAGCTCGGCAGGGTCCTCCGACCAGTCGACGATGTCGATCTTCTCGCCGTGCAGCTCCGACATGACGTTGCGGACCCGCTGACCCATCGGGCCGATGCAGGCGCCCTTGGGGTTGACCCCCGACTTGGTGGAGTGCACCGCGATCTTCGTGCGGTGGCCGGCCTCGCGGGCGATCGCAGCGATCTCGACACTGCCGTCGGCGATTTCGGGCACCTCGAGGGCGAAGAGCTTCTTGACGAGGTTCGGGTGCGAGCGCGAGAGCGTGATCTGCGGGCCGCGCATCCCCTTGCGCACCGAGACCACCAGGCACTTGATCCGCGCACCGTGCTCGTAGGTCTCCCCCGGTACGCGCTCGCTGACGGGCAGCAGCGCCTCGAGCTTGCCGAGGTCGACCATGACGTCGTCGGGGTTGCGGCCCTGCTGGATGACACCCGAGATGATGTCCCCCTCCTTGCCGGCGAACTCGCCGAAGCGGATGTCGTCCTCCGCGTCGCGCAGCCGCTGCAGCATGATCTGCTTCGCGGTCGTGGCCGCGATGCGGCCGAAGCCCTCAGGGGTGTCCTCGAAGGTGCCGACGGCATTGCCGTCGTCGTCGAGCTCGGTGGCCAGCACGGTGACGTGGCCGCTCTTGCGGTCGAGGGTGACCCGCGCCCGCTCATGGGCCCCCGGCGTCTTCTGGTATGCCGTGAGGAGCGCCTGCTCGATGGCGTCGACCAGCACCTCGAAGGGGATCTCCTTCTCTCGCTCCAGCATCCGCAGGATGCTCATGTCGATGTCCATCAGTCGTCTCCCTCGATCTCGTCGTCCAGCTCGTCGTCCGGCTCGTCGTCGAGCTCGGCGCCCGGTGCGGGCGAGCCCTGCCGCCGGTTGAACTCGATCTGGACCAGCGCCTTGGCCACCTCGGCGTACGCGACCTCCCGCTCGGTGCCGTCGACCTCGACGCTCGCGCTGGTCGCGCCGGCCGCGAGGATGCGGCCGGTCCAGGTCGTGCCGTCCTCGAGCGTGATCTTCACGAGACGTGACGCGTTGCGGCGCCAGTGCCGCTCGAGGGTCAGCGGCCGGTCCACCCCTCGTGAGGTGACCTCGAGGGTGTAGGGCATCTCGCCCATCACGTCGGACTCGTCGAGCACCCGCGACACTTCGCGCGTCGCGTCGGCGACGTCGTCGAGCGTGACGCCGCCGTCCTTGTCGACGGCGACCCGGAGCACGCGACGCTTGCCTGCCGGAGTGATCTCGACCGCCTCGACGTCCAGGGCGAGGGCCAGGAGAGGCGCGACGAGCTCCGCCTCGATCCGGTCCCGGGTGTTGTCCTGCCTGGCGCTGCTCACGGGTGCGTGACCTCCGGTGTTCTGTTGTCTGGTGATGCTGTGCTGACGCCACGATAGCCGCTCCGCGCCATGGCCCGACCTCCGCAGTCGCCGCGGGTAGGGTGCGGCCGTGCCCGACCCGCGCCGCGTCTCCCGTCGTACGACGCTGGTCGGCTCAGGCCTGCTGGTGGCGGGTGCGGCGGCGGTGGCGGCCCACGACTCGGGCGAGACCGACTCCGCTGCTGGCGGCACCTCCCCGGACCTGATGCTCATCGCGACCGCACGGGCCGAGATCGACGCCATCGCGGCACTGGTGCAGCGCGCCCGGAGCCGCCACCCGACCCTCGAGGCTCGCCTCGGGGGTCTCGCCGACCTGCACACCGCGCACCAGGCGATCCTCGAGCGGGCGGCCCCGACGAGCTCGACGCCCTCGACGCCGCCCGAGCCGAGGGTGGCCGACCTGCCCGCGGACGCGTGGCTGCAGGTGCTGTCGCAGGAGGATCTGGCCCGTCGCAGCCTTCTCACCTCGACGACCGCGGCACGCAGCGGCGCGTTGGCCCAGGTGCTCGCCTCGATGTCGGCCGGGATCAGCCAGCAGCTGGCACTGCTGCCGGCCGCGCTCCCCGGACCGGCCACCGCGCCCGCCGCGGGGAGCGGCTCGTGAGGCAGCGAGCACTCGACGCCCTCCAGGCCGCCCTGGCTGCGGAGCACGAGGCCGTCTACGTCTACGGCGTCCTGGGCGCACGCTCGACCGGTCCGCTGCGCGAGAGCCTCGGCGAGCAGTACGTCGCCCACCGCGCCCGCCGCGATGCCTGGAGCGCGGCGGTCCTGGCTGCCGGCGCCGAGCCGGTCGGCACGGCGGCGGCGTACGCCCTGCCCCGGCCGCTGACCACCCCGGCCCAGTGCCGCGCGGAGGC
This sequence comes from Actinomycetota bacterium, assembly GCA_009702305.1. GTDB lineage: Bacteria > Actinomycetota > Actinomycetes > Propionibacteriales > Nocardioidaceae > Nocardioides. The sequence goes on from WLIH01000309.1 coordinate 3,424, forward strand.
GGTGCGGATCGAGGAGCACTGCTCGGCCGCGTCGGCCTTCCTGATCGCAGCCGGTCCGGACTCGTTGCGCGGCCCGGCGAGCGTGGCCCTCAACTTCTCGGCCGTGGCTGCGGTGCGCTTCGGCGGCGACACGTCGGTGCTGCCCGGGGTGCGCAGCTGAGCCGACGCAGAGCAGCGGTCCGTGCGCACGTCCCTTCGGGGAAGTCCCGAGATCTCCCCCGGAGAGACGAGCGCACGGACCGCTGAGGCCTGGAGGCCAACGTCGCCCTCGATATGGGGATCGGTGCGAACCGTGTGCACGATCATGCAATCGGTCGCCTCAGCGGGGCGAGAGCCCGGCATCCTCAACTATCTGCAATGCACAAACCTGCAGTCGGGCGGCCATCCCGGCGCTCAGGCGCGGTAGGCCGCCCACATCTGCGACATCCGGCTGGACTGTCCGGCGGTGAACTCGGTGTAGCAGGTGTCGTAGCTGTAATCCATGAAGTTGTGGATCGGGTCGAGGCCGGCGAGCGAGCAGGAGTCGCGACCGGCCGGGCAGCCCGTGGTCGAGCTGGACTGTGCCGGAGTGTCGCTGACCTGGTCGTTCGTGGCCGTGCAGCCGCCCTGGAACGTGTGGTAGAGCCCGAGCCAGTGCCCGGCCTCGTGGGTCGTCGTCTCCCCGAGGTTGTAGTTCGTCGCCGAGCCGCCCGGCAGCGAGGAGTACTGCACGCGGATGCCGTCGACGCCCGGCTGGCTCGCGTAGTCCCACGGGAAGGTCGCGATGCCCAGGTAGTCGAAGTCGACCAGCCAGATGTTGAGCGCGTTGGCGCCGCCTCGGCGGGTCTGGGTGCGGTACGTCGTGGACTGCTGGTCCTGGTGCCAGGCGGTGTTGTTGAACCGGTCGACGCCGGAGAGGGTGAAGGTGAAGC
>WLIH01000031.1 GCA_009702305.1 Actinomycetota bacterium
CGTTCGCGCCGCCGGCGTAGGCCGTCGCGCCACCGTCGCCGCCGGTCCACCACTGGGTGCGCAGCTGCCCGGCGGGGTCGGCGAACCCGACGCGGTAGGTGCCCGCGGCGACCTCGCCCAGATACCAGGTGCCATCGGACTGCGTGCACGTCCCGTAGGCCGCCGGGCCCGCTGGCGAGGTGTAGAGGTAGACGCAGACGCCCGCGGCCGCCGTCGCGGGGTTGGTGCCCCGGGTCACGGTGCCGCTCACTGTCCCCGCCGTCACCGGACTCAGAGCGATATCGGCGGTGCGGGTCGCCCCGCCGGTCACGGTGAGGGCGACGGCTCCGGCCTGGCTCGGCGCGCCGCCGGGGCTGCCGGTGTGCCAGCGGGTGGGGTGCACTCCGGCCGGGTCGAAGAACGCCAGGTCGTAGCTGCCGGCCGCGACGTCGTAGAGACCGAAGGTGCCGTCAGCCAGGGTGCACGTCGCATAGGCCGCTGCCGTCGCGTCGCCGTGCGGGTAGAGGTAGGCGCAGACGTTGCTCAGCGCTCCCCCGCCCTGCGTGGTCGTGACCGTGCCCGCAACAGCCCCCGGGTTGCGCCCGGTCAGCACCAGGTCGACGCCGGTCACGATCCCGCCGACCACCAGCGGCGTGGCTCGCCAGATGGTGCGGTAGGTGCCCGATGGATCGGCGACTGCGACCTCGTAGGTGCCCGCCGTCACCCCGGCGAGGTAGTAGCTGCCGTCCGCCTGCGTGCAGGAGCCGTATGACGCCGCCGGAGCCGAGCGCGAGGTGTACAGGTAGACGCAGGCGCCGGGGAACGGCCCGGCCGGCGCACTGACCACGCCGGCCACCGACGAAGCAGGGGGCGCCGTGCACGAGATCGTGCCGGCCCGCAGCGCGTGCCCGCCGGTGTTGGAGTCGTCGGACCACACAACCGGCTTGGTGCCGCCGACGCATTGGCTCTGCGGCGCGATCGCGAAGCCCTCGTTGTTCAGGTTGGGCATCGCGGCGGGGCGCTCGTAGGCCTGGGAGATCGCGAAGCGACCGTCGCCGCCCACCTGGTGCAGGGTCGAGCGGCCGTTGCAGGTGTCGTCGCAGACGGCCCACAGGCTGCTGCGCTCGGGGTCCCACTCCAGATCCATGACGCCGGGGAAGCCACTGGCGAACGACGTCACCCGGGTGTAGCTGCCCCCGGCTCCCAACGCGTAGCCGTAGATGCGGCCGTTGGCCTCGAGCCCGACGAAGAAGAGACCGCTGCCGTGCCCCGCGTAGGCCGCAGGGTCGTAGAGCGCGCCGGCGTCGGTGCGGAAGCCGGCGGCGACCAGCGCGCTGTCCGGCACCCAGGCGATGGCCTCGAGGCCGGCGTTGGCCGCGACACTCGGCAGATCGGCGGCCAGGGCCCATTCGTCGGTGGCCGAGAGTGGCGAGCCGCTGCCGCTGACGTCGTAGCGCAGGATCGAGGGCCTGCTGATGCCGTTGGCACTGTTGTTGCGCTCCGTGGCGACGTAGACCCCGCCGGCCGCGCCCGCAGCCGTGAGGGCCACGCCTTCGGCGTCCGGCACTCCGGTGCCGTCCGGGTAGCGCAGCACGCGGGTGGAGTCGATCGCGTAGCCGCCGGCTCCCGGCAGCAGCCGCACCAGCGAGCCGGTGCCGTTGTTGACGGCGTACAGCGTCGTGGCATCGAAGGCCAGACCGCTGACGTCACCGCCCAGGGCCCCGGCGGCATCGGCCGTCGCGACGTCGGAGCCACCGGGCCACGGCGTGGTGACGAGATCGCCCGGGCAGACGTTGGAGGTGCCCTTGGTCGGCGTCGCGGTGGTCGTGAACGCACCCGTGCCGTTGGGGCAGCGGCCGTACGACGTGGTCGCGTGCGCCGTCCATGCGTAGGAGTCGACCAGGGTCACTCCGTCGGCAAGGTAGAGACGCGCCGAGTCGGAGGTGCCGAGACCGAACACGAACTGGGCCTCGTCGAGCGTCAGGTACCCGCCTGCCGGGATCGTCGAGCCGCTCGGGAGGGTGTAGACGTCGGAGTCGACGTTGTCCTTGAAGATCCAACCGGACACGTCCAGCGAGGTCGTGCCGTTGTTGATCAGCTCGACCCAGTCACCGGGGTTGCCGCCGCTGGACTCGACCTCGTTGACCCGCACCGGCGGGGTGCAGTCGTTGGCCGTGCCCTTGGTCGCGCTGGTCGTGGTGGCGAAGGCGCCTGTCGCGCTGGGGCAGCGACCGTAGGTCGTCGTCGCATGCGGGGTCCACGAGTAGGAGTCGATCAGGGTGGTGCCGTCGCTGGCGAAGAGCCGGACGGAGTCCGGGCTGCCGAGGCCGAACCCGAAGTCGGCCTCGTTGAGCACGTACAGCGCACCGGCAGCCAGCGTCGTCCCCGCAGGGATCGTGTAGAAGGCGTGGGTGTCGTCGGCGTCCTTGAACTTCAGGCCCGACAGATCCACCGACGTCGAGCCGGTGTTGACGAGCTCTGCCCAGTCGCCGATCGGGTCGCCGTTCGACTCGACCTCGTTGAAGCGCACCGGCGGCAGGGCGACGGCGCAGCTGTTGGCGGCGCCCTTCGTCGGAGCGAGGGTCGTCACGAACGCGCCGGTGCCGTTGGGGCAGCGGCCGTAGGTCGTGGTGGCGTGCGTCGTCCAGGTGTAGGAGTCGATCAGCGTGGTGCCGTCCGTGCCGAAGAGGCGTGCCGAGTCGCCGCCACCCAGGCCGAAGACCGGGTCGAAGGCGAGGTAGGCGCCGGGCGCGATCGACGTGCCCGCAGGGATGGTCAGCGGGTCCGCCGTGCCGTTGTCGCGCAGCACCAGGCCACCGGCGTCCACGGTGCCTGCTCCGGTGTTGACCAGCTCGATCCAGTCCGGCCCGGGAGTCGCGTCGCTCGACTCGACCTCGTTGATGCGCAAGGCGGTCGCCGGGCTCGTCGGCGGCGTGCAGCTGTTGGCAGCAGCCTTGGTGGAGGCCAGCGTGGTGACGAAGGCGCCGGTGCCGTCGGGGCAGCGGCCATAGGTCGGGTTGGCGTGGGCGGTCCAGGAGTAGGTGTCCACCAGCGTGGTGCCGTCGGCGAGGAACAGTCGCGCGGAGTCGGCGGAGCCGAGACCGAAGTCGACGCCGTTCGGCGAGTTCTTCACGTCGACATCGAAGGCGAGGTAGCCCCCGACCGGCAGGGTGGTGCCGGCCGTGATCGTGTAGGTGCTGGTGTTCGCGTTGTCGCGCAGGATCATCCCGCCGATCGCGACCGGCGACGAACCGGTGTTGGTCAGCTCGATCCAGTCCTGGACATCGCCGTTGGACTCGACCTCGTTGATCGCGACGGCGGGCAGGTCGGCGGCCTGGACGGGCGCCGGGACCAGTGCGAGACCGGCGAGCGCACACGCGGTCGCGACCAGGCCCTGGACGAGGAGTTTGGGGTGCACGTAGGTCTTCCCTCTGCGACGGCTGCCCGAACAGCGGTGGTGATGGCGAGAGGAGACTCGGGCAGTCGCTGGACCGGAGGGTGAACGGCCACCGTCCAGCCGGGGAAGGCCGTCGGACGGTCCGGTGGTGCCCCGGCTGACGCCGGACCGATCAGTCCGAGGCGAGTCGGGCGGCCCCGGCGTCCGTCTCGACGACGACGTTGGTGGCCTTGACGACGGCGGTCGCGCTGACGCCCGGCTCGAGGCCGAGCTCGTCGGCGGCCTCGCGGCTCATGAGGGACACGACGCGGAAGTCGCCGCAGGCCAGCTCCACCTGGGCCATCACGCCATCGCGCTTGACGTGGGTGACGACACCGACGAAGCGGTTGCGCGCACTGGAGACGCGGTCGCCGCCGGTGAGAGAGGCCGTCAGAGCGGCGAGCTCGCCGGCCGCGAGGACCCGCTGGTTGCCGCGCCGCTCGAACGTCAGCCGACCGGCAGCCTCCCAGCGACGCAGGGTGTCGACGCTGACGCCGAGCGCCTGCGCGACCTCGCCGATCCTCAGGTAGTCCGCCATCGGGCGAGCATAGGGCTCACACCGACGGCGGGAAGCGCACGCCGCCGCTGACCCGGACGCCGACGCGGGCGCCGACCCGGGGCAGCCCGCCGGGATCCGTCGCGTCGACCAACGCCCACACGGTGCCGGCCGCGGTCGCGACCTCGACCCGGGCGCCGTCCTGGAGGCGTACGACGCGGGCGACCGCGCCCTCGAGCAGCCCCGGCTCGCCAGCCGGCACGAGCCGCACGTGCGGCGCTCGGGTCAGGGTGGAGCCGCTCGCGTCGACGAGACAGCCGTCGTAGCCGAGGAAGCGGGCCACCTCGGCGGTCGGGGGTGCCGCCAGGAGTCGGTCGGGGGCGGCGTCGGCGACCAACCGGCCGTCGACGAGGACGGCGACCCGGTCGGCCATCGCCCACGCGTCGGCCCGGTCGTGCAGCACCACGAGCACTCCCCCGCCCGTGGCCCGCAGCGCCGAGGTCGCATCCTCGCTGAGGGCGGCGTGGCTCTCGGGGTCGAGCCCGGCGAAGGGCTCGTCGAGCAGCAGCAGGTCAGGCGCCACGGCGACCCCGCGGGCCAGGTGCACGCGTCGTGCCTCACCGCCGGAGAGCGAGCCCGCCTGACGACCGGCGAGGTGAGCGGCCCGCATCAAGTCGAGCGCTGCCATCGCGCGCGCCCGTCGTTCGCGACGCGGCACTCCCCACCAGGCCAGGGCGAGCTCGACGTTGGCGCGCGCCGTACGCCGGGCCAGGCCGGGGGTCTGCAGCACCGTCGCCGCACGTCCCTCGATGCGCACCGCACCCTGCGAGGGCAGGAGTCCGCCGACCGCCTCGACCAGGGTGCTCTTGCCGGCCCCGTTGGGGCCGAGGACCGCGACCACCTCGCCGCGGGCGAGCGTCAGGTCGACGTCGTGCACCACCTGTCGTCGCCCCCGTCGGACCTGGAGACCGCGGACCTCGAGCACGCTCATGACGACCGGCCGACCCGTCGGGTGGCGCCCCCACCGGCCTGCAGGACGGTGAGCGCTGCCGTGATGACGAGGATCAGTCCGAGCAGCACGATGCCGATCGCGAGCCCCTCGGCGAAGCGCGCCGCCTCGATCCGCTGCAGCGCGGCACTGGCCAGGGTCTGGTCCAGGCCGTCGATGTTGCCGCCGACCAGCACCACCGCACCGACCTCGGAGAGCCCGGAGCCGACCGCGGCGATCGTGGCCGCCATGATGCCGACGCGGGCTTCGCGCAGCGCGAGCACGCAGACCCGCCAGCGTCGGGCGCGATAGGCCCGCGCCTGCGCGAGCAGCCCCGGCGCGACGCCCCGGACCGCGGAGGCGGTCAGCGCCACGACGATCGGCAGGGCGAGCGCCGTCTGGGCGACCAGCACGCCGTTGAGGGTGAAGAGCAGGTGGAAGCGACCGAGCGGCGCCTGCGGGAACATCAGCAGCGCGAAGACCAGGCCCACGATCACCGGCGGCAGCCCGAGGCCGGCGTTGGCCAGCGTCATCAGGACACCGCGGCCCCGGAAGCGACCGAGCCCGAGCGCAAGCCCGAGCGGCAGGCCGATGAGGAGTGCGACCCCGGTCGAGATGAAGGCGACCTTCAAGGTCACGACGACCAGCTGCACCAACCACGGCTCGTGCGCCCACACGATGTCCCAGGCCTCGGCGAGCCCCTCGAGGAAGAACCTCACGGGCTCGGGCTGCTGCCGGGCGAGGGCACCACGTAGACGAGACGACCGTCGTCGAGACGGTAGACGGTGCCGACCTCCTCACCCTGCCCGATGACCTGCTCGCCCTCGGGCGGCACGTCGTCGACCTGGGCGTCGTCGGGCACGGTGATCGTGTCGGCCGGCGGGGCGGGGACCCCGTCGGTCAGGGCCGTCTCCAGATCCAGCGAGGAGAGGGCCGCGAGCAGGAAGGCGACCGAGAGCACGATGCCGAGGTCGAAGAGGTTGACGAGCCCGTCGAGCGGATCGCCGGCGCGGTCCTCGTGGCGTCGGGCACGCGGGCTGACCCGGATCACGCGGCCGCTCCCGGGTCGGTGAGGATCGCGGCGACGTACTCGAGGTCGGAGTAGTCCTGGCCGTAGATCCGGTCGCGCGCCAGCGAGATCGCGAACGCTCCGGCGCCGATCAGCAGGCCGAGCACCGTGATGCTGAAGGCGACGCGCAGGTTGTCGGTCAGGGTCGCCACGTCACCGGCGGCCAGGCCCTCCAGCGCCGGTGACAGCGGGATCAGGGTGCCCATCAGCCCGAGCGCAGGCCCGACGCGCACCAGCAGCCGGGTGCGTGCGAGCCGACGCTGGCAGCCGAAGTCGAAGTCGGCCAGCTCCTTGGCGATCCTCGGCTCGGACGACTCGCGCCCGGCCTCCTCGGCCAGCACGGCCAGGGTGTGCGACATCGAGACGCTCCAGCCGATCGGCTCCAGCACCCGGCCGGCCGTGGCTCGATCGTCGGCCTCGATCGCCGCCCGCGCCTCGGCAGCGGCCCGGGTCACGTCCGGCAGCCGACGGCGCCAGCGACGGCGCGACTCGACGAGGTAGGCGCCGACCTCGACGACCACGGCGGCCAGCGCGAGCAGTGTCACCACCAGCACCGGCACCTCGAGCGCGGCCGCGGCGTCGAAGATGACGTCGTAGATGTCGTCGTTCACGTGCCCACCTTGTCGCGCCGACGGCGCCAGGCGCGGCGTACGGCGGGCGACTCGCCGAGAGCGCCCGCTGCGAGCAACAGCACCCCGCCCGCGACCGCCAGCAGCCAGGTCGGCAGGGCCGTCCGCGGCGAGGAGGCACGCGCACTCGGAGCGACGTCCTCGGGCGCGACGGAGGGCGCCGCGCCGGCTGCGAGCCCGATCAGCAACGTGCCGCTCACCTGACGCCCGGCGACGGGTGCGGGGCCGGGTCCGGCATCGGGGGTCGGGGTGACCACGGACGGCTCGCCGCCGGTCTCGACCTCGCTCAGACCGCCCAGCGTCGGGCCACCCTCCGCGGGCGCCCCGCCGGTCGACCCGCCCTCGTGCGCGCCGCCGCTGTCGGTCGGTCCGGTGTCCGGACCCTCGCTCTCCCCGCCTCCGGGTGTCGGGCCGGGGCTCTCCTCGGGTGGCGGCTCGCTCACCTCGACGGCCACCGGGTCCGAGCGGCCAGACGAGCCGTCGTCGCCGGTGACGCTGAGCACGACGTAGTACGTCGAGCGGTCCGTGGCGTCGTAGGTGTGGCGCGGCGCGGCGACGCTCGAGGTGTCGCCGTCGCCGAGCGCCCAGTCGTAGGTCAGACCGGCCGGAGCGTCGGGCACGCTCGCCGTCAGGTCGTAGGTGTTGGCGGCGACTCCCGCGCGGGTCACCTCGGTCGCGGTGACGACGGGACGCAGCAGCCGCCCGCTGGTGTGCACCACGATCCGCAGCGCTGCGTCGGTCTGGAAGTAGCCCTTGCGGTTGGCCTGGGCGCTGACGTTGACGTCCTGGTCGTCGCGCAGCGGGCGCAGGTAGGTGATCGCGCCACCCTGCCCGCCGCTGCTGCCGGAGAAGCTGACCGCCGGCATCAGCGCGTCCTCGAAGCCGTTGCTCCCGGGATCGTCGAGCGCGTGCTCGTCGAGCCGCAGCGACGTGCCCTGCTCGTCGATGACCTCGGTATAGGTCACCAGGTCGTGCGAGAGCGGCGCCATCGCGTCGACCAGCGCCTGCAGCGAGGTCCAGGTGCGGGTGTCGGGCGAGCGCTCAACACCCGCCTCGTCACGCAGCAGGTACGGCGCGTCGACGAGGTCGGTCAGGTCGACGACCTCCTGGGCCGAGTAGGTCCGGGTCTCGCTCACCGAGCCGACCACCTCGACGACCACGCACGGTCCGCCGTCGGGACAGGTGGCCGCCGCGACCGGGGCTGCGAGCGCGACGAGGGACGCCCCGAGCCCCAGGACCAGGGCTCCGAGCGTCCGTCGTGCGCGCACCGCGCGCCGGGATGCCTGCGACCTCAGCTCAGGGTCACCGACCTGACCGAGGTCTGGGCCGTCCGGATCACGCCGACGTTGACGTACTGCAGCCGGTAGCGCCAGGTGCCGGCGCCGAGGCGGACGGTCACGTCGAACTTCTTCGCGCCGGCCCGGACGACCTGGGTGCCGACCGGCTTGAGCTCACGCTGGCCCTGGGCGGCCAGGAGCACGAGCTGTCCGGTGTCCCCTGCGGGGACGACGGGCGCCAGGACACCCGTGAGCGTCAACCGGCCACCGGAGATGGAGCGCGCGACGTCCTGCAGTCGACCCTGCACCTCGACCTGACCGATGGTCAGCGACGTCGGGGCGAGCAGGTCGCCGAACACCGGGTCGAGGGTCGCGTCCTCCACCTTGGTGATGGGGCCGACGTCGAGGGTGTAGGTGGCATCGGCCTGGGGGCGGTAGCCGATCGTCACGTGCCCCTCGCCGTCCGTCGTGCCTGCGGAGACCAGGACCGGCGCACCGGTCGGGTCGCCGGGCGGGGTGGCGAGCAGTTTGACGAGGACCCCGTCGAGCGCAGGGGTGCCGGGCGTGACGTTGGCGAGCGTCGCCCCGACCGAGATCCGCTCGCCGGCCTTCACCGTGGTCGGCAGCGGGTCGTCGAGGGTCAGGCTCGGGGCGGCCGAGGGCAGGAACGGCGGGTCGGCACTCTCGTTGAGGTAGGCGCCGATCGCCTGCTGCGTCTCCGGCGAGGTCACCCAGTCGAGGAAGAGCAGTGCGGCCTCGTTGTTGATGTCGACGTTGGGACTGTCGGCGAACTTCTCGGGGCTCAACGCATAGGCGTGGAAGGAGTTGATGAGCAGCGGCACTCCCCCTGGTGCCGCGGCGTCGTTGTCACGCGTGACGATGCCGAGCCGCGTGATCTGGCCCTTCGACGCCCGGTAGTTGTAGGTGCCGCGATCGGTGAAGACGTAGCAGCCACCGCCGTCGTAGTTGCAGACGTCGCCGTTGAGGATGTTCGGGCCCTGCGTCAGCCCGGTGGCGTGATACCAGGACGGGAGCGCGATCGGGTTCGCGCAGCTGCCCGTCGAGGTGCTCGGCGAGGCGCCCCCGCCGTTCGCAGCGCTGACCGTGCAGGTGGTCGTGCCGGTCGTCAGCGCCCAGATCGCGTGCTCCTGCACGGTGGTGCCGGGCGTGCCGCCGCGGGAGACGAAGTTGGCCGTGCCCGCCGCACCGGCGGCAGCGATCCTGGCGAACGCACCGGCGATGTCGTGCGGGGCCGAGGCGAGGACGCCGGCCGGGTCGTCGGCCGGACCGAGGAGCACGTAGTCGCCCCAGAAGATCGCCCGGCCGTACTCCTCGTCGGAGTAGCCGGCCGCGACGAACTGGTTCTCCAGGGCCGCCGCGTGCACGATCATCGCGTCGGCGGTGCCGGCCTGCGCATAGGTGATCGCCGCCCCGGTCCCGCGGCTGACGTACTGGAAGTCGTACTGCGGGTAGGCCTTCTCGAAGCCGGGCTCCAGGACGGTCTGGGTGAGGAACGAGTCGAAGACGTCGCTGGTGCCGACCACGACGAACGGCTCGGGATCGGCCGCCGACGACGGCGAGCCGATCGCCACCGTCGCGACCGTCGCGCCCGTCGCGAGGGCGAGACCGAGCAGGGAGCCCGTGAGGCGCTGAGACATGGAGTCACCGATCTTCCTAGGTAATACCTAGGAACCATACGTGGCCGCTGCCGCAGCGGATGGGTCAGGGCTCACCCGTCGGGACCCTGCGACGGTCGGCCTGGTCCCAGCCCCCGGTCACGAGGTCTCGATACGGCGCTGGCGCGCCTACTCGACCAACGAAGATAACGCCCTCGTTGGTCGAGTGCCGACGAGCGCCAGACCCTCCCTCGTTGGGTCGAGTGCCGACGAGCGCCAGACCCTCCCTCGTTGGTCGAGTGCCGACGAGCGCCAGACCCTCCCTCGTTGATCGAGTGCCGACGAGCGCCAGCGAGGAGGTGTATCGAGACCCCGGCCGGCGGCCTGGTGTCAGCAGGCGGTGCCGCGGTCGACCGACAGGACGGCCCCGGTGACCGACGCGGCGGCGTCGGAGGCGAGGTAGGCGACGGCGTCGGCGATGTCGCGCGGCGGCATGAAGCCGTAGCGGCCGCCCGCGGTCTCGCTCAGCAGGCCCCAGTCGAGCTGGGTGTCGGCGTGCTCGGCGGCGGCCGCCATCGGCAGGTCGGTCTCGACGCCGCCGGGGCAGATGGTGTTGACCCGGATGCCGTCGGCCGCCAGCTCGAGCGCCAGGGACTTCATCAGCAGGATCACGCCGCCCTTGGACGCGCAGTACGACGCCTGGTAGGGCTGGGCACGGAGGCCGGCGATCGAGGCGATCGTGACGATGTTGCCCTTGCTGGCGCGCAGATGCGGCAGCGCGGCGTGGCTCATGAGCATCGGCCCGGTGAGGTTGACGCCGAGGTGGCGCTGCCACGTGGCGACGTCGAGATCCTCGAAGCGTCGGAACTGGTCGATGCCGGCGACGTTGACCACGACGTCGATCCCGCCGAGCTCCTCCGCAGCGGCCGCGACCGCCGCGGACACCGAGTCGGCGTCGCTGACGTCGCAGGGCCGGACACCGTCGGCCTCGCGCAGGTCGAGGCCGACCACGCGCGCGCCCTCCTCGGCCAGCAGGTCGACCGTCGCCTTGCCGACTCCGCCGGCTGCCCCGGTGACCACAACCCGCTTGCCCTCGAACCGTCCTGCCACATCCTGCTCCGTTCGTCCGTGCGCCCGCGCTGGGTCGCCGCGGGCATCCTTGCAGGCGAGTGAGCCACGACACCCCGGAGGTCGGTGCCACGCGCCGGTGGTCCCGAGGCGTCAGAGAGGTGTGACGGTGACCGACGACCTCGACCAGACGACCCGACGACACCCGCCCCCCACCACGGCGGCGGGCGACCCTCCCGACTTCGACGCCCTGGTGCAGGCCACCGGGCGTCCGCTCTACCGCGCGGCCCTGCTGCTCACCGGTGGAGACCACCACCTCGCCGAGGACCTGCTGCAGACGACGTACACGAAGGTGTACGCGTCGTGGCGTCGGGTCAGTCGCGCCGACGACCCGGTGGCCTACACCCGGACCATGCTGACCCGGACCTTCCTCAGTCACCGGCGGCTGCGGCGCTCGGGCGAGCGGCCGAGCGACGTGCTGCCGGAGCCGCCACCGACCGACCCCGACACCACGCTCACGCTCGACCTGGTGGCCGCCCTCGCCCGGCTGACACCGCGCGACCGCGCCGTCGTGGTGCTGCGCTACTGGCTCGACCGCAGTGTCGCCGACACGGCCGCCGACCTGGGGCTCAGCCAGACCGCGGTCCGCTCCGCCGCCCGGCGTGCCCTGGCCCGGCTGCGCGAGCAGCTGGCCGACCTCGACCACGATCTCGACCTCGACCTCGACGAACAGGACCTCCGATGAAGCTGCACGACCAC
>WLIH01000310.1 GCA_009702305.1 Actinomycetota bacterium
CTCGCCGCCGCCGAGGAGTCCGTGGGCTACGCCGACGGGCTCGCCCAGGGTTCGCCGTTCGTGCGCGAGGCGATGGACGCGGCGTTCGTGCACGGCCTGCACGCGAGCTGCCTGGTGATCGGGTCGCTGTGCATCCTCGGCGCGATCGCCGCGGCGATCGCGCTGCCCGGACCGCGCTTCGTGCCGCTCGCCCAGCGCGAGCTCGAGCCGGAGGCGCCCGTTAACGTTCGCTAACCTGAGCCAATGACCGCCGAGCCCCCGCCTGCCGCCGGGGGCCGGCGCGAGCAGATCCTCGAGACCGCGGCGACGCTCTTCGCCAAGCGCGGATTCCACGGTGTCTCGGTCGCCGAGATCGGCGCCGCCTGCGGCATCTCCGGCCCGGGGCTCTACAAGCACTTCGCCTCCAAGGACGCCGTGCTCGCCGAGATGTTCGTGACGATCAGCGAGGAGCTGCTCACCGTGGGGCGCGCCCGCGTGGCCGACGCGGACTCCCCCCGCACGGCGCTCGAGGCACTGGTCGCCTGGCACGTCGACTTCGCGCTGGGCCACCGAGCGCTGATCGTCGTCCAGGACCGCGACTGGGAGTCGTTGCCGCCACCCGCGCGCGAGCAGGTGCGCTCCCTGCAGCGCGAGTACGTCGACCTCTGGGCGACGCAGCTGTGCCTGCTGCACCCGGGCCTGGACCGCGAGCGCGCTCGGGCCGGCGCCCACGCGGCGTTCGGGCTGATCAACTCCACCCCCCACTCCGGCCTGCTGCCCGACCCCGACATGGCCGACCTGCTGACCACGATGGCCCTGGCCGCCCTGACCGCGAGCCACCCGTCGGGATAGTCCGGGCGGGATAGTCCGGGCGGGATGGTCCGGGCGGATCAGAACAGGTGGTCGGGGGGGTCCTCGCCCCTCTCGAGCAGCTCGAGCAGTCGCGCGGCCCGGGAGGCGGCGTCGTAGGCCGTGGACAGATCGCGGTCGGCGTCGAGTCCGGTCATGGCCACCGGTGCGGAGCCCGCCGCCGTGTCGAGGTCGTGCAGCCTGGCCAGCAGCGCGTCGCGCGGCAGGCCGCGCAGGTGCAGCAGCACGAACGGGTCGGCGTCGACGAGCCAGCCGACCTGGTAGAGCACGCCGAGCGCGTGCGCGCACGGATCCATCCAGGCGTCGCAGCTGCACGACCCGCTGAGCTCGCCGCCGAACGGGAGCAGCTCCACGCCGGCCTCCTCGGCGTGCTCGACCAGCGCGTGCGGGAGCTCGCCCGCGAGCAGCGCGGCGATGCGCCCGGCCTCGGCGGCGACGCTCTCGACGAACCCGTCCTGGGCGGCCGGGTCGAGCACGGGCACGGCGACCGAGACCGACCACATGCCGCTCGCGTCCTCGACGGCCGCGACCACCTCGCCGGCCCCGATCGAGATCCCGCCGACCCGGCCGGCGCGGGCCAGCGAGCGCGCGGTCGCGAGCTCCGCCTCGCCGTACGCCGACTCCTCGACCGCTCGGACCCAGGCCTTGCCCCACCAGCTGGCGGCGCGGGCCGACCCGCGGCGCGGCGCGAGCCGACCGTGGAGGATCGACGGCGCGGCTGATGCGGGGCTCGACACGGGACTCACCGCACGCCGGAGTCGGGATCGGGCCGCAGACTGACCAGGTCGCGCAGCTCGTCGTTGCTCAGCTCGGTGAGCGCCGCCTCGCCGCGACCGAGCACGGCGTCGGCGAGCGCGCGCTTGCGGGTGAGGAGCTGATCGATCTTCTCCTCGATGGTGCCGCGGGTGATCATCCGGTGCACCTGGACCGGCTTGGTCTGCCCGATCCGGTAGGCCCGATCGGTGGCCTGCTCCTCGACGGCGGGATTCCACCAGCGGTCGACGTGGACCACGTGGTCGGCGCGGGTGAGGTTGAGCCCCGTCCCGCCGGCCTTGAGCGACAACAGGAACACCGGCACCTCGCCCGCCTGGAAACGCGCGACCATCGCCTCGCGCTCGCGCACCGGTGTGCCGCCGTGCAGGAACTGGTGAGGGATGCTCGCCGCGCTCAAGTGCGCCTCCAGCAGCCGCGCCATGGCGACGTACTGGGTGAAGAGCAGCACCGCACCGTCCTCGGCGAGGACGGTGCCGAGCAGCTCGTCGAGCAGGTCGATCTTCTCCGAGCGACCGCCCACCCGACCGTTGCTCTGCTTGAGGAAGTGGGCCGGGTGGTTGCAGATCTGCTTGAGGCCGGTCAGCAGCGCCAGCACCAGCCCGCGCCGCGTCTCCTCGTCGGCGCGCTCGATGCGCTCCATCGAGTCGCGCACGAACGCCTCGTAGAGCACGACCTGCTCGCGGGTCAGGCCCAGCAGGTGGTCGGTCTCGGTCTTCGGCGGCAGCTCGGGGGCGATGCCGGGGTCGGACTTGCGGCGACGCAGCAGGAACGGGCCGATCAGGTCGGCGAACTGGCGCGCCTTCGTGGGGTCGACCCCGGACTCGATCGGCGCCGCCCACACCTTGCGGAACGCGTTGCGGCTCCCGAGCAGCCCGGGCGTCGCCCAGTCGAGGATCGCCCAGAGCTCGGTCAGGTCGTTCTCGACCGGGGTGCCGGTCAGCGCGACCCGAGCCGCGCTGGGCAGCTTGCGCAGCGCCCGCGCGGTCGCGGAGCGGGCGTTCTTCACGTGCTGTGCCTCGTCGGCCACGACCAGGTCCCAGGCGATGTCGCCGAGCGCCGAGCGCGACTCTCCGACAGCCTCGACGTCGACGCGCAGGGTGCCGTAGGTCGTGAGCACGAACCCGTCGCCGACCCCGTCCAGCGAGCGTGCCCCGCCGTGGAAGCGGCGGACGTCGACCCCGGGCGCGAAGCGACGGATCTCGGCCTCCCAGTTGCCGAGCAGGCTGGTCGGGCACACCACCAGCGTCGGAGCGGTGACGCCCTGCTCGCGGCGGTGCAGGTGCAGCGCGATCAGCGTGACGGTCTTGCCGAGACCCATGTCGTCGGCCAGGCACGGACCGAGGCCGTACGCCGTCAGCTCGGCCAGCCAGGTCATCCCCTGGCGCTGGTAGTCGCGCAGCTCGGCGGCCAGGCCGGCCGGGACCGGCAGCGGCTCGCGCGTCGCAGCGCCCAGGATGCGGTCGCGGACCTTCAGCAGCGAGGCGCCGACGATCACCTGCTGGTCAGGCGCCGGGCCGCCGGCCGCGTCGAGCGACGCCACCCCGGTCAGCGCCGTGGCGAGCGCCTCGGCGGCCCGCACCGGGCGGCCGAGCCGCTTGCGGGCCTTGCGCGCCAGCGACGGGTCGACGACCGTCCATTGACCCCGCAGCTTGAGGATCGGGGCCGCCGACGCGGCGAGCTGGTCCATCTCCTCGGGGGTGAGTGGGTCGCCGTGCAGGGCGATCTGCCAGTCGAAGGCGAACATCGCCTCCGGACCGAAGACGCTGTCCTGCAACGGCTCGCTGCGATCCACGGGGCCGCTGGGCCGGCGGTCCAGGACCGCCGTGGCGGTGAGGTCGCGCCCGAGGCTGCGCGGCCAGAGGACGTCGACCCCGATCGCCTTGAGGGCGCCGACGCCGTCCTCGAGCAGGCTGACGAGCTCGTCGGAGTCGAGGGTGATCTGGTCGGGCACCCGGAGCTCGAGCAGCCGCTCGAGGGACGGCCAGGCCTCGGCCGCCGAGCGCAGCGCGACGGTGGCGTGGGTGCGCGCCCGGTCGCCGAAGCCGTGGCTGGCGCCCGATCCCGACTCGGTCCACAGCGCCGCCGCGTCGCACAGATGCAGCGGGTTGCGCTCGTCGTGCACCTGGAGCACCAGCCGCACGGCGCCGGCGACGAGCTCCTCCTCGTCGGCCTCGACCCGGATCGAGATGGTCACCAGGTGCGGACGCTCCTCGGTGATCCGCGATCGCAGCCGCTCCTCGAACCCAGGACGGGCCACCGCCCCGCGAGTCCGGGAGACGCTCGTCCGGGATGCGGGGGTCGGTGCCCCCCGGGGCATGGCGTCGACCACGGCATCGAGCACCTGACGCACCAGCGCGAGGGCCGCGAACTCGTCCACGTCGTCGTAGGACCGCGCTCGCGCCAGCATCAGCACCCGGTCGGTGTCGGCGTCGTCGAGGCGTCCGACCTGCCAGCTGGGCGGGCGCTGCGGGTCGGGCGGCGCGGGCTCGAAGGTGCCGGCGGCCACCAGGCGCATGCCGAGCAGGGCGGCCCCCGAGAGCAGTGAGACGCTGGGGTGCAGGTCCTCGCGGGCGTGGGCCTTGGCCAGCACCGGCAACGCCGCCCGGATCGGCAGCGTGACGGTGCGTCGCTCGTCGCTGAACTCCACGACGCTCTCGCGCGGCGGGTCGGCCGTCTGGAAGGTCGCGGTGCCGGTGACGGGGACGAAG
>WLIH01000311.1 GCA_009702305.1 Actinomycetota bacterium
CCGTGCTGGTCGGACTCGACCTCGACAAGGTGCCCGGCGCCCGCGGCCTGATCGCCGCCGAGGGCTCGATCGCCGTCGACGGTCCCAGCGTGTTCTTCTGGGGCCTGATCCTGGTCTTCGCGATCGGCGGCACGCTGCTCTTCGCCGAGCGCCGTCTCGAGGGCGGGGTGTCGGCGTTCGCCGGCCAGGCGGCTGCGCTGCCCGGCACCGAGGCCGAGCGTCAGGCCCAGGGACTGGACCACACCGAGGTCTACCCGCTGCTGATGTTCGCCGTCACCGGCATGATGCTCTTCCCCGCGTGCAACGACCTGCTGATGCTGTTCGTCGCGCTGGAGGTGCTGAGCCTGCCGCTGTACCTGCTGTGCGGGCTCGCTCGCCGGCGCCGGCTGCTCAGCCAGGAGGCCGCGCTCAAGTACTTCCTGCTGGGCGCCTTCTCGTCGGGCTTCTTCCTCTACGGCGTCGCGCTGATCTACGGCTTCGCCGGCTCGATGAAGTACTCCGCCATCGACGAGGCCGTGCGCAACGACACCGGCAACCACACCCTGCTGCTCATCGGCATGGGCATGCTGGCCGTCGGCCTGCTCTTCAAGATCGGCGCGGTGCCCTTCCAATCGTGGACCCCGGACGTCTACCAGGGTGCGCCCACGGCCGTGACGGCGTTCATGGCGGCGGGCACGAAGATCGCGGCGTTCGGCGCGATCCTGCGACTGTTCTACGTCGCCTTCGGTGCCGACCGCTGGAGCTGGCAGCCGATGATGTGGGTCGTCGCGATCCTCAGCATGCTGGTCGGCGGCATCCTGGCCATCGTCCAGACCGATGTGAAGCGGATGCTGGCCTACTCCTCCATCTCGCACACCGGCTTCCTGCTGACCGGTGTCCTCGGCGTACAGAGCGCAGCCGAGCTGGCCGACGGCCAGATCACCTCGCTGCAGGCCGTCCTGTTCTACCTGACGACGTACGGCTTCGCGATGATGGGCGCCTTCGCCATCGTCACGCTGGTGCGCGACGCGTCGGGGGAGTCCAACGGGATCTCTCGCTGGACCGGGCTGGGCAAGCGCTCGCCCCTGGTCGCCGGGGCCTTCGCGTTCTTCCTGCTCTCGATGGCCGGCATCCCGCTGACCGCGGGCTTCGTCGGCAAGTGGGCGGTCTTCACGGTGGCTCTCTCGGCCGGTGCGTGGCCGGTCGTCGCGATCGCGATCGCGGCCAGCATCGTCGCGGTCTTCTTCTACGTCCGCCACATCCGGGTCATGTTCTTCACCGACCCCGAGGGTGACGTGGCGGCGGTGACGACGCCGTCGCTGCTGACCTCGGCGACGATCGGCGTCGCCCTGCTCGGCACGGTCGTGCTCGGTGTCGTCCCCGGCCCGGTGCTGGACCTGGCAGCCCATGCAGGACAATTCGTCAGGTGAGCTCCACTCCTGCGCCGGCGGCGCTTGCCCTCCCGGTCACCGACGAGGCACTGGCGGCACGGCTCAGGACCCGCATGCTCGAGGTCGAGGACGCCCTCACCCTCAACGTCCAGGGCCGCACGGCGTACGTCACCGAGGCAGCCACGCACCTGCTCGCCGCCGGCGGCAAGCGCTTCCGCCCGTTGCTCGTGCTGCTCGCAGCCGAGGCCGGGACGCACCCGGAGTCCGACGACGTGATCACCGCGGCGTGCGTCGTCGAGATCACCCACCTCGGCTCGCTCTACCACGACGACGTCATGGACGAGGCGGCCCTGCGACGCGGCGCCGACTCGGCCAACTCGCGCTGGGACAACCTCGTCGCGATCCTCACCGGCGACTTCCTCTTCGCCCGCTCCTCCGAGCTCACCTCGCGGCTCGGCGCGGACGCGGTGCGGATCCAGGCCGAGACGTTCACCCGGCTCGTCGAGGGCCAGATCCTGGAGACGGTGAAGCCGGGACCGGGTGAGGACCCGCTGCACCACTACCTCGACGTGGTCGCCGGCAAGACGGGCTCCCTGATCGCCACCTCGGCCCGCTACGGCGCCCGCTTCGGCGGGGCCAGCACCGAGGTCGAGGAGGCCCTGGCGGCGTACGGCGAGATCGTCGGGTCGGCCTTCCAGCTCTCCGACGACATCCTCGACGTCGCCTCGGAGTCCGAGGAGTCCGGCAAGACCCCGGGCACCGACCTGCGCGAGGGCGTGCCGACCCTGCCGGTGCTGATGGCGCTGGCCTCCGGCGACCCGGCCGACGCCCGGCTGCACGAGCTGCTCGCCGCCGACCTGAGCGACGACCACCTGCATGCCGAGGCCCTCGACCTGCTGCGCAAGCACCCGGCGATGGACCGGGCGCGGGCCTACGTCCTCGACCAGGCCACGCAGGCCAAGGCGCTGCTCGGCGCCCTGCCGGCCGGCCCGGTGCGGGAGGCCCTCGAGTCCTTCGCCGACATCGTCGCCACCCGCTCCGCCTGAGCCGTCGCCTGGGACGTCATACGGTGGGGACAAGCGGACGTCCCGTCCGGATGACGTCCCGGGGGTGGGGCGGTCACAGAGCAGGCGAGGCGGCGGCGACGAGGCGGAGCTGCCGACGGCGGTGCTGGGTGGCTTCGACGGTGAAGATCGCCAGGGCCACCCAGACCAGCACGAAGCCGATCCACCGACCGGCGGGCATGTCCTCGTGGAAGTACAGGACCCCGAGGCCGAACTGCAGCACCGGTGCGAGGTATTGCAGCAGCCCGAGCGTCACCATCGGCACCCGCGTGGCCGCGGCGCCGAAGCAGATCAGTGGCACGGCCGTCGCGATCCCGGTCGAGGCCAGCAGCACGGTGTGGCCGGCCCCCTCGCTCACGAACGTCGAGTCGCCCGACGAGGCGAGCCAGAGGAGGTAGGCCAGCGCGAACGGCGCGATCAGCGAGGTCTCGAAGCCCAGGCTCTCCACCGCACCGACATCGGCGGTCTTCTTCGCAAGGCCGTAGGTGCCGAACGAGAAGGCCAGCACCAGGGCGAGGTACGGCGGGTGGCCGTAGTCGACGGTCAGCACGACGACGGCCGTCGTCGCCACGCCCATGGCGATCCACTGGAGCCGACGCAGCCGCTCGCCGAGCAGCAGCACGCCCATCAGCACCGTCACCAGCGGGTTGATGAAGTAGCCGAGCGCCGCTTCGACGACGCGGTCGTGCGTGACGGCGTAGATGTAGGTCGCCCAGTTGAAGGTGATCGTCACCGCTGCGAGCCCGAGCAGCGTGCGCGTACGCCGGTCGGCGGCGATCGCTCGCAGCTGCGGGAGGTGGCCGAGTGCGACGACCAGGGCCACCACGACCACCACCGACCAGACGATCCGGTGCGCCAGGATCTCGAGCGAGCCGGCCGGGTCGAGCAACGGGAAGTAGAGCGGGAAGGCTCCCCACATCAGGTAGGCCGCGGTCCCGAGCAGGATGCCGCGCCGCGAGTCCGCCACCGGGCGAGCATAGGTCAGGGCGCGACCGGTCGGCGCCGAGGGTTTCGTGGGGCACCCCCGCGGGCACGGACGGGTCAGCACCTCCACCGCCGTCCATCCCATCCCCGAGGGGGAACCCCATGCGGATCCAGCGCATCGTCAGTCTGTTCGTCGCCCTGTTCATGATCGCGGGGCTCACCGCCGCTCTCGGCTCGTCCTCGGCGACGGCCGTCGCGGCGAAGGCCAAGGAGGACCGTCAGATCGAGGTCTCGGGCAAGGAGCCCCGGCCGAACAAGTTCTTCATCAAGGGACGGGTGACGCCGACGACCGGCAAGACCAAGGCCGTCGTGCAGAAGAAGAACTGCGCCTCGAAGAAGTGCGGCTGGTTCAACGACAAGTTGGTCAAGACCAACGACAAGGGGCGCTTCACGGTGCGGGTCTTCGGCCCGGCCCGCGGCCAGCAGAAGGTCTACTACCGCGTGAAGACCAGCCCCACGGCGAAGTACCAGGGCGCCACCTCGATCACGCTGGTGATCCGTCGCCTCTGACACCGGCACCGGACGTACGTCGGGCCCCCACCGTCACGGTGGGGGCCCGACGTGCGTGGGGGAGTCAGGTCAGACGACGGTCCAGGTGTCGCCGCCGCCGATGAGCGCGCTGAGCCGCTCGGTCGGCGTGCCGGGCGCCGCGTCCTTGGACGAGGCGATCTGCGCGCGCGCCTGGTCGTCGTACGTCGGACGCTCGACCTGGCGGAAGATGCCGATCGGCGACTGGTTGAGGTAGCCCGAGTCGGTGAGCCGCGAGATCGCGAACGCCGTCGACGGGTCCGGGCTGTGCGCGTCGTGGACGAGCAGGGCGTCCTCGCCGACGTCGGCGACCTCGACGACCTTCACGCCACCGGTCGTCGTGTCGCGCACGAGGCCCTTGCTGCCCTCGAC
>WLIH01000312.1 GCA_009702305.1 Actinomycetota bacterium
GCCACGCGCCGAGCGCGCGCACCAGCAGCGCTCCGGTGGCCGGCAGCACCAGGCGGGACGGCAGCAGCTTGGTGTGCCAGTCGATCACCCCGAGGGCGACCAGGACGGGCACCACCGGCAGGGCGTAGAGGAGCGCGAGGTCGCGGCCGACGGCCGCTGTCACCACCGCGGCGGCACCGCCGCTCGCGAGAGCACAGCGCCACCCCAGACCCGGCGCGGTGCCGAGGTCGCGGTAGAGGACCTTGGACGGCTCGTCGGCACGGGGCTCGTCGGCAGGGGGCTCGGCGGGCGGGTCCGGCTCGGGCAGCCGACCGATCAGCCACGGCACCGCCAGGCCGGCGAGCGCGCACAGCACGGTCGCGAGCGCGATCTCCTCCCCGGTGCCGCTCACGAGGTCCGGGCCGTCAGCTCGGCCTCACCGGCGGCCCGCATCGCGTCCAACGGCGCCGGCTCAGCGGTGAAGAGGGTGAACTGCAACGCCGCCTGATGCACGAGCAGGTCGAGTCCGCCCACGAGAGTGCGACCCGAGGCCAGGGTCGCAGCGGCCAACGGCGTCGGCCACGGGTCGTAGAGGGCCTCGAAGACGACCTCCACCTGCGACCACCGCTGGACCAGCTCGGGGGTCTGGGCAGCGGCCGGCACGGTCGACACCAGCACGTCGACCGGCAGTGCTGCGTCCAGATCGAGCACGTCGACCTGCGGCCGGCTCGGGTGGGCGGCGATCGCCGCGGCCGCGCCCGAGGCCCGCTCCGGCGTGCGGGCGAGCAGGGTCACCCGGGCGGCACCCTCGTCGCACAACGCCAGGCCGATCGAGGCAGCCGTGGCCCCGCCGCCGAGCACCGCCGCCGTCCGCACGGTGCCGTCGTGACGCTCGCGCAACGCTGCGACCGCGCCGGGCAGGTCGGTGTTGTCGGCGCTGAGCCGCCCGTCCGTGCGGACGACGGTGTTGGCCGCACCGGCCAGGAGCGCCCGGCCGGAGACGTGGTCGACCAACGGCAGCACCGTGCGTTTGAGCGGCATCGTCAGCGACAGCCCACGCCACCCGTCGTCGAGCCGGTCGAGGAAGCCGGCGAGGGCCGCCTCGTCGATGCGCACGGCGTCGTAGGTCCAGTCGAGCCCGAGCGCGGCGTACCCCGCCCGGTGCAGCACCGGCGACAGGGAGTGGGCGATCGGGTCGCCGAGCACCGCGCACCTCACGAGAGCCTCAGCACGCGTCGGAGGTCTCGCAGTACTCGATGAACTCGGCCTTGAACTGCTGGAACTCGTCGTAGTCCTCGGTGAACTTCGTCTCTCCCGTGCGCAGGTTGACCGTGACGTAGAAGAACCAGGGGCCGTCGACCGGGTTGGTGGCCGCCTGCAACGCCTCGTCGCCCGGCGCCTCGATCGGGCCCGGCGGCAGGCCGGGGTAGAGCCGCGTGTTGTACGGCGAGTCGACCGCGAGGTCCTCGCTGCTCAGCGCGACGCCGAGGTTGCGGCCGAGCGCGTAGTTGACGGTCGCGTCGATCTCGAGCTTGCCGAACGTCGGGTAACCCTCGGTCTCGAGGCGGTTGTAGATCACCCGGGCGATCTTGGGCATGTCGTCGCCGCGCCCCTCGGACTGCACCAGGCTCGCGATGGTCATCAGCTCGGCCGGGGTGTAGCCGAGACGAGCGGCGGCGCCCTCGAGGTCGGCGTCCTGGGCGGCCTGCTCCCAGCGCGCCACCATCGCCTGCAGCATGTCGAGCGGCTTGGCCTTGGGGCCGAAGGAGTAGGTCGACGGGAAGAGGTAGCCCTCCGGGTCGCCGCCCGCGTAGTCGGGCAGGCCGAGCTGCTCGGGCGCGTCGAGGATGGCATTGAACTGCTGGGCGGAGAAGTCGGTCTTGTCCGCGAGGATCGCGACGACATCCTCGACGCGCAGGCCCTCAGGGATCGTGATGTTGTCGGCGACGATGTTGGCGGGGTCGACGAGCACGTCGATCGCGTCGGCCGCGGCCATCTGCTTCTTGAGGGCGTAGAAGCCGACCTGGATGCCGGTCGACTCGGGGTTGGCCGACGCGGCGGCGATGCAGGCGTCGACGGAGGCGACGACGTCCTTCTCGGCGAGGGTGCGGCAGATGGCCGTGGCCGTCTGGCCTGACTGCACCTCGATGGTCACCTTGCCGGTGCCCGGGCCGGCGTAGTCCTCGGCGGAGGCGAACTGGTCGCGCACCCAGTCGGCGCCGCGGGTGCCGGCGACGTAGAGACCTCCCACGACCACGGCGAGCGCGACCAGCACGGCGAGGCAGCCCGGCACCCGGCTCCGGCGGCGCCGGCGGCGGCCGCCGGCCGAATCGCCGAGCACCGGCAACGGCGGGGCGCCGTCGCCGCTCCCGGGCGAGCCGTCGAGCCCATCGTCCTGCGGCTCGGGGTCGTGCTGCGTCATGCCGGCTCCTCGACGGTCTCCCCCGGCGCTGTGCCGGTGGCGCGTTCGGTGTCCAGCGCGTGCTGGAGGATCAGCACGGCTGCGGCCTGGTCGACCACCGCCCGTTGCTTGGCGCCCTTGGGGGCTCCTGGGCTGCGGCGCAGCATAGCCGCAGCCGAGACCGTGGTCAGCCGCTCGTCGACCAGACGCACCGGCACGGGGGCGATCCGGGCGGCCAAGTCGACGGCGAAGTCGCGCGCCTTGGCCGCCGCCGGACCCTCGCGGCCCGACAGCGAGCGAGGCAGCCCGACCACCGCTTCGACGACGGTCGAGTCCTGCTCGATCTCGGCGACGATCGCCGCGATCCGCGCCAGGTCGCCCTTGCCCCGGCGGACCGTCTCGACCGGTGAGGCGAGGAACCCGCTGGGGTCGCTGCGCGCCACCCCGATCCGGGCATCGCCCGGATCGATGCCGAGGCGTACGCCGTGCCGCACGGGTCAGGCCCCGGCCACGCGGCCGACCTCGGCGAGCACCAGGGCGAGCGCCTGGTCGACCTGGGAGGCGTCGGTGCCGCCGCCCTGGGCGACGTCGTCCTTCCCGCCGCCCTTGCCGCCGAGCAGCGGACCGAGCGCACGCACGAGGTCGTTGGCCGAGAGGCCGCAGGCCCGCGCCTCGTCGGTGGTCGCCGCGACCACCGAGGGCTTGCCGTCGGCGACGCCGATCACGACCACGACGCCGGGCTCACCCTGCGGGAGTCGGCTGCGCACATCCATCGCGAGGGTGCGCACGTCGCCGCCGCCCGCGCCGTCGACGCGATGCGCCACGACGTGGACCGCGCCGACCCGGGTCGCACCGGCGGCGAGGTCGCCGCCGGCGGCGAGGAGCTGCGCCAGGCGCACCTTCTCGATCTCCTTCTCGGCCGCCTTGAGCCGGTCGACGAGGTCGCCGACCCGGCCGACGAGGTCGTCGGGCTGAGCCTTGAGGAGCCCCGTCAGCTGTGCGACGACGTCGCGCTCGCGGGCGAGGTAGTCGAAGCCCTCGACCCCGGTGAACGCCTCGATCCGGCGGTTGCCGGAGCCCACGGACGACTCCCCGGTGACCACGATCGTGCCGATCTGGGAGGAGTGCTCGACGTGCGTGCCGCCGCACAGCTCGCGCGACCAGGGGCCGCCGATCTCCACCACACGCACCTGGGTGTTGTCGTAGGTCTCGCCGAAGAGCGCGATCGCTCCCCAGTCCTTCGCGTCGGAGAGGGTCATGTACTGCCAGCCCACCGGCAGGTCGGCCCGCAGCGCGGCGTTCGAGACCTGCTCGATCTCGCGCACCTGCTCCGTGCTGAGTCCCGTGGTCCACCCGAAGTCGAGACGCAGGTAGCCGGGCCGGTTGTAGGAGCCGGACTGCAGCGCGGAGGGGCCGAGCACCTCGCGCAGTGCCGCGTGCACCACGTGCGTCCCGGAGTGCGCCTGCCGGGCACCGGTGCGCCAATCGGGGTCGACCCGGGCGTGCAGGCCGCTTGTCGCGCTCAGCTCGCCCTCCAGCACCCGCACCTGGTGCACGACGAGGCCGCGCACCGGCCGCTGCACGTCGAGCACCTCGAGGGTGCCTCCATCGAAGGCGATCGTGCCGGCGTCGGCGACCTGACCACCGGACTCGGCGTAGAACGGCGTCCGGTCGAGCACGAGCTCGCCGACCTCCCCGCTCGCGAGCACCCGCACCGGGGCGCCGCCCGAGATCAGCGCGAGCGCCGTCGACTCCGTCTCGAGGGTCTCGTAGGCGAGCCATTCGGTCGGGCCGTGCTCGTCGAGCACGCCGCGGTAGACGCTCGTGTCCGCGTGCTGACCCTTCTTGGAGCGGGCGTCGTCCTTGGCACGCTTGCGCTGCTCGGACATCAGGGCCCGGAAGCCCTCCTCGTCGACCTCGAGACCGGCCTCGGAGGC
>WLIH01000313.1 GCA_009702305.1 Actinomycetota bacterium
CGGGAGGGGCGCGATCGGCGCCCCTCCCGGACCAGGTGGTGTCAGCCGCGCAGGAGCGACAGGACGCTCTGCGGTGCCGAGTTGGCCTGGGCGAGCATCGCGGTGCCCGCCTGCGACAGGATCTGAGAACGCGTGAAGTTCATCATCTCCGAAGCCATGTCGGTGTCGCGGATCCGGCTCTCCGAGGCCGAGAGGTTCTCGACGGCCACATTGAGGTTGTTGATGGTGTGCTCGAAGCGGTTCTGGACAGCACCGAGGTTCGCCCGGGCGGTCGAGATGTTCTTGATCTGCAGGTCGATGGCGTCGATCGCGCTGCGCGCCGAGGCGCCGGTCGCGAACGAGATGCCACCGGAGACGGCCGAGCCAGCCGCGCCACCGGTGCCCGGAGCGGTCGTGGCCAGGGTGCCGCCGTTGGTCGCGTTGACGACCAGCTCGTTGTCCTGGTTCACCGTCGCGCGGAAGCTGGCGGCGAAGCCGGTGTCGCTGTTGAGGTGGTCGGCGACCTCCTGGGTGGAGGTGAAGCTGCCCGCAGCACCCATGGCGACGGTGGACGAGGCCACGACGCCGGTGGTGCTGAAGGACCAGTTGCCGGTCACCGCGGTCGGCGTGACCACGGCGTACTCGTTGCCGCCGCCGGTGGTCAGCGCGGTCGACACGGCCGACACGTCGGCGGAGTCGAAGTTGAACCCGATGACGTCGTCGGTCGCGCTGCTGCCCGCACCCACCTGGAAGGAGAGCGTGTTGGCAGAGCCGTCGAGCAGCTTCTGACCGTTGAAGTTCGTCGAGTTCGCGATCCGGCCCAGCTCGCTCTGCAGCTGCGTGACCTCACCGGAGATCGCGGAGCGTGCGTCGGAGTTGTTGGTGTCGTTGCCGGCCTGGACGGCCAGATCGCGCATGCGCTGCAGGATCGAGTGGACCTCGGTCAGCGCACCTTCAGCGGTCTGGACGACCGAGATGCCGTCCTGGGCGTTGCGGACAGCGACCTTGAGACCGCCGGTCTGCGAACGCAGACCCTCGGAGATCGCGAGACCGGCAGCGTCGTCGGCGGCACGGTTGATGCGGTACCCGCTGGACAGCTTCTCCAGCGACTTGGACATCTGCCCCTGCGTGACCGACAGGTTGCGGTACGAGTTGAAGGCGTCGGTGTTGGTGTTGATGCGAAGACTCATGATGATTCCCTCCTGGTGTGAGTCGGCTGAGCCCGTCCCTGGGCTCGCACCGTGTTGATCGGCTCGGTGGCGGAGCGGCTGAGGAAAACCGGAAAGGATTTCCCGGCGCCGTCTCCCGCCGCTCAGGCGGTGTCGTGCAGACGCACGAGGCCGCGGCGACCGGCGGCGTGGCGGGCGGCGACCGCCTCGAAGTACGACGTACGGCGCTGGGCGGCGCAACCGTCGGGGCGTGCGTGCGGCGCGACCAGGTCGGGGTCGAGCGCGGAGTTCAGGGCATCGCGCAGCAGCACGAGCGCCTCGGCGCGGATCTGGGAGACCCGCGACTCCGACACTCCGAGGGTGGCGGCGATCTCCGCCATCGGCCGCTCGGCCAGGAAGTACTGCTCCACGACGATGCGCAGCCGCTCGGGCAGCTCGGCGATGGCCTCGACCAGGTAGCTGAGCTGCTCGCGGTGCTCGACGAGCAGGTCGGGGCTGGGCGTGGTGCTGACCAGCACCTCCTCGAACGGCGTCTCGGAGCCGCCCTGCAGGGAGAGCACGTTGGCGCGGGCGACGTCGCCGTCGTTGTTCTCGACCTCGGCCAGGCTGATGCCGAGCTCGGCGGCGACCTCGGCGTTGTCGGCCGAGCGGCCGAGCCGGGCGGCGAGCTGGGCGCGGGCCTGGTCGAGGTCGCGGCCGCGGCGACGCACCGAGCGGGATGCCCAGTCGATGCCGCGCAGCTCGTCGAGGATGGCGCCCCGCACCCGGCTGGCGGCGTAGCGGGTGAACGGCACGCCACGGTCGGGCTCGAACGACCGAGCCGCCTTGACCAGTGCGGTCAGGCCGGCGGAGTTCAGGTCGTCGCGGCTCACGTGGGCCGGCACCCGGCTCATGGTCTCGCGGACGATGTGGGCCACCAGGCCCATGTGCTGCACGACCATGTCGTCGCCGCTCGGCGTCGGGAACTGCTCGACGTTGTCCGGCGCACCGCTCTTCATGCTGTTCTCGCTGTCGTTCATGACGCGAGACCTCCCCCCCAGGAATGAATCTCTGTGCCGGTCGCCCTCCCTGACCACCGACCCTGTGAGATTGCCCTCACGAGGTGGTCGAGGGGAACGTTTTCTGAGAAGTCGGCCCCGGATGCCTAGACATCCGGACCGATCGGACATGGCCGGATAGTCCGGGTGGGGGATGGTGCTGGGGAAGTGCTCAGGTCATGGCCGGTCCGGGCGATGGGTGTCCTCGCACACCATTTCGTCGATCTCAGGAGCCGTGGGCCGTGGAGCAGCTGTCGCAGATCCTCTGGCGCGAGCGTGAGCTGCTGGAGACCCTGCTCTACCGCCTCGAGGTGGAGCAGCTGGTCCTCGCCAGCGGACGCCCGCACTGGCTGATGCGCGCCGCGAAGGACGTCGAGGCGGTGCTGCAGGCGCTGCGGGAGACCGAGGTGCTGCGCGCGGTCGCCGCCGACTCCGCCGCGAGCGTGGTCGGCCTGTCGCCGAACCCGTCGCTCAAGGCGCTCGCGCACGCGGCCGAGGAGCCGTGGCGCACCATCCTGCTCGACCACCGTGAGGCCTTCGCGTCGATGACGCAGCGGGTCACCGAGATGGCCGACGCCAACCGCGACCTGATCACCAGTGGCTACCGCTCGGCCCGCGAGGCCCTGCTCAGCATCGGTGACGAGACCCAGGGCTACAGCCCTGACGGCACCGTCGTCGCCGGCGCTCCCACCCGCAGGCTGGTCGACCGGAGCCTGTGACATGACCGGTTCGATGTCCTCCCTCAACACCGCGCTCTCGGCGCTGCGTTTCAACCGGGTCGCGCTCGACGTCGCCGCCAACAACATCGCCAACCAGGCCACCGAGGGCTACACCCGGCGACGCGCGGTCGGCGCCTCGGTCGGCACGCCGGCGGTCCCGGCGAGCTGGTCGACGTACGACGGGGTCGGCGGCGGTGTCAGCGTCAGCTCGCTGGACCGGATCAACGACGACCTGCTCGACACCCGCAGCCGACGTGAGCACGCCTCGCAGTCCTACCTCGCGGTGCGCTCCGCCTCCCTGCAGCGCATCGAGACCGGCATCGGCGAGCCCGGCGACAACGGTGTCTCGGCGGCGCTCGCGGACTTCCGCGCCAGCTGGCACGACCTCGCCAACGACCCCCGCAGCGAGGCCGCCCGCGGTCAGGTGCTGCAGACCGCGAACGCCCTGACCGACTCCATCCACGCCCAGTCCGCCGCCATCGAGGCCGAGGCCTCCGACCAGCGCAGCGGTCTGGTCGCCCGGGTCGAGCAGGCCAACGCCGTCGCGTCCTC
This sequence comes from Actinomycetota bacterium, assembly GCA_009702305.1. GTDB lineage: Bacteria > Actinomycetota > Actinomycetes > Propionibacteriales > Nocardioidaceae > Nocardioides. Next base: position 3,457 of record WLIH01000313.1, read on the forward strand.
CCTCGCGGCGACCAACAAGGCGATCGCCTCCGCCCAGCTCGGCAAGGTCGACACCAGCGACCTGATGGACCAGCGCGACCAGCTCGCGCTGCGGCTCTCCGAGCTCACCGGGGCGACCGCGACCGCGCGGGCCGACGGCGGCTTCGACATGAGCGTCGGCGGGGCGTCCCTCGTCTCGGGACCGAACGCCGCCCGGCTGACGATCACGGCCGGCGTCACCAGCAGCGGCGCGTCCGACGGCAACCCGATCGCGTTCGGTGTCGTGTCCGGCTCGACGACCACCGCGGTCACCGGTCTCACCGGTGAGATCGGCGGGGTCACCGAACTGCTCACCACCACCCTGCCGGCCTACGCCGCCGGGCTCTCGGCGGTGACCAGGACGTTGGCCGACGGCGTCAATGCTCTGCACCAGGCCGGCTACGACCTCGGTGGCACGGCCGGCGGCGCGTTCTTCACCTATGACGTCGCCGACCCGGCCTCGACCCTGGCGGTCGCGGTGACCAGCACGGGGGGTGTGGCTGCCTCGAGCGCCCCCGGCGGCGTCCTCAACTCGACGACCGCCACCGCCCTCGCGGCGAGCGGCGACGCCGAGACCGCCTACCAACGCCTGGTCACGGGCTTCGGCACCGAGGTGGCCTCGATCAAGCGGCTCACGACCACGCAGCAGCTGCTCACCTCGCAGGTCGACTCGGCGCGCGAGCAGCTCTCCGGGGTCAACCTCGACGAGGAGATGGTGTCCATGGTCTCCGCGCAGCGTGCCTACGAGGCCGCTGCCCGGGTGATGACCGTCGTCGACTCCGTGCTCGACACCCTGATCAACCGCACCGGCCTGCTGA
>WLIH01000314.1 GCA_009702305.1 Actinomycetota bacterium
ACTCCTTGAGCGGGAGGCGCTGCTCGGTGCCGCCGACCGTCACGACGTGCCGCTCGACGTCCATCCGCACCGGACCGGCCTCCAGCGTGGCCGGCGACAGGTCGGGCTCGAGTCCGCGGCGCAGGACGGCGCGGATCCGGGCCACCAGCTCGCGCGGCGAGTACGGCTTGGTGACGTAGTCGTCGGCGCCGAGCTCGAGGCCCACCACCTTGTCGACCTCGTCGTCCTTCGCGCTGACCATGATCACCGGGACGTTGGACGTCTGGCGGATCTGTCGACACACCTCGGTGCCGGGCAGACCCGGGAGCATCAGGTCGAGCAGCACGATGTCGGCGCCGTTGCGATCGAACTCCGCGAGCGCGTCGTTGCCGTCGGCGGCGATCGCCACCTCGAAGCCTTCCTTGCGGAGCATGTACGCGAGGGCGTCGCTGTAGCTCTCTTCGTCCTCGACCACCAGTACCCGTGTCACGGGCTCTCCTCCTGCTTCCTCGCGGACCCGTGGTGCTGGGGCAGGGTCAGGGTGAACGTAGAGCCCTGACCTTCCGCTGACCAGACCCGGACCTCGCCGCCGTGGGTGGCGGCTACGTGTTTGACGATGGACAGACCCAGGCCCGTGCCACCGGTGGAGCGGTGACGGGCCGGGTCGACTCGGTAGAACCGCTCGAAGATCCGGTCGAGCTCCCGGGTCGGGATGCCGATGCCCTGGTCGACAACCGAGATCTCGACCGAGCCCTCCTCGGCCTTCGTGGTGACCAGGACGGTCGCGTCGCAGTCGCTGTAGGACACGGCGTTCGAGACCAGGTTGGAGACCGCGGCCGTCACCTGCTCCTCGTTGCCGAAGACCTGCAGGTCGGGCGTGCCGCCGACGATGACCTGGATCCGCTTCGCGTCGGCGTCGATCTTGCTGGTGTCGACGGCGATCTGGAGCACGTCGTCGAGGTGCACCAGGCTCGGTGCGTCGAGCGGGTCGTCGGCCTGCAGCCGTGACAGCTCGATGATCTGCTGGACCAGCCGGGTCAGCCGGTCGCTCTCGGTGAGCATCCGGTCGGCGAAGCGCTTGACCGCCTCCGGGTCGTCGGCGGCCTCGTGCATCGCCTCGGCGAGCAGCCGGATCGCACCGACCGGGGTCTTCAGCTCGTGGCTGACGTTGGCGACGAAGTCGCGCCGGACGGACTCGACGCGGCGCTCGCGGGTGCGGTCCTCGACCAGTGCGAGCACCAGCCGCGACCCGAGCGGCGCGACCCGGGCCGTCACGTGGCGCGCCGGGACGCCGGGGCGCTGCATCACCAGCTCGGTCTCGCGGATCTGGCCGTCGCGGCGGACCTGGCGCACCTGCTCGGCGAGGTCGTCGGCGACCAGGCGCGTGCCGCGCACCAGCCCGAGGGCGTACGCCGGCGCGGAGGCCTTGAGCACCACGTCGCTGTCGTCGACCACCACGGCGCTGCTGCGCAGGACCGAGAGCACGGTCGCGACCCCGGCGGGGACGACCGGCTCGGCCGCGGTGGGCAGGGTGCGCTGCTGGCGGTCGCTGACGTGCCACGCCAGCACAGCGGTCGCTGCGACGACCGCGCCGATGATCGCGGCGAGGAACGCCTGCGTCGTCGGGTCCACGGCCCTGATCGTACGCAGGACTTCATCGCGAATTCGCCCGGAGAGCAGCGGCTTCCGAACGTTCACGACGCGTTCACCCGTTCACCCCGGCTGGTCACCGGCGTTCTCTAGGCTGCTGGTCATGCGCGACGCGTACCACGAGCAGCTCGACTCCGTCTTCGACGACCTCACCGGCATCTGCCAGAGCGTCCAGACGGCTGTCCGGCTCGCCACCGAAGCCCTCCTGTCCGGCGACGCCACGATCGCGGAGCAGGTGATCTCCAACGACGCCGACATCGACCTGGCCCGTGAGCGGGTCGAGGACAAGGCCTTCGGTCTGCTGTCCCTGCAGCAGCCCGTGGCGCGCGACCTGCGCGTCGTCGTCGCCGCCCTGCGGATGGTCAGCGAGCTCGAGCGGATGGGCGACCTGTCGGTGCACGTCGCCAAGATCGCCCGGCTGCGCACGCCGTTCGTGGCCGTGCCCGAGGAGATCCGCCCGACCGTCGCCAAGATGGCCGAGGTCGCCGAGGACATGGTCTCCCGGGTCTCGCAGATCATCGTGAAGCGTGACGTCGGCGCCGCCATCGAGCTGGGTCGCGACGACGAGGTGATGGACCAGCTGCGTCGCACCAGCTTCGCCCAGCTGCTCTCCGACGACTGGGCGCACGGCGTCGAGGCGGCTGTCGACATCGCCCTGCTCGGTCGCTACTACGAGCGCATCGCCGACCACGCGGTCTCCGTCGCCAACCGGGTGGTCTTCGTCGTCACGGGCGAGAACCCGCGCACGGTCGGCGTCTGAGGCAGGCTCAGCGCCCCTGGTTGGCGACCGCGGCGGCAGCCGCGGCGGCGGCCTCGGGGTCGAGGTACTCGCCGCCGGCCACCAGCGGCCGAAGCGACTCGTCGAGGCGGTAGAGCAGCGGCATGCCGGTGGGGATGTTGAGCCCCGCGATGTCGGTGTCGCTGATCTCGTCGAGATGCTTGACGATGCCGCGCAGGCTGTTGCCGTGGGCGGCGACCAGCACCGTCTTGCCGGCGCGCAGGTCGACGGTGATGTCGGACTCCCAGTACGGCAGCATCCGCCGGATCACGTCGGCGAGGCACTCCGTGCGGGGCAGCTCGTCGCCGAGGTCGGCGTACTGCGGCAGTCCGACCTGGGAGAACTCGTCGTCGTCGGCCAGCGGCGGCGGGGGCACGTCGAAGGAGCGGCGCCAGAGCATGAACTGCTCCTCGCCGTACTCGTCGAGCGTCTGCTTCTTGTCCTTGCCCTGCAGGGCGCCGTAGTGGCGCTCGTTGAGGCGCCAGGAGCGCTTCACGGGGATCCAGTGCCGGTCGGCGGCGTCGAGCGCGAGCGCGGCGGTGTTGATCGCCCGGCGCTGCAGCGAGGTGTGCACGACGTCGGGCAGCACGCCGGCGTCACGGAGCAGCTCGCCGCCGCGCGTGGCCTCGGCGCGACCCTTGTCGGTCAGCGCGACGTCGACCCAGCCGGTGAAGAGGTTCTTGGCGTTCCACTCGCTCTCGCCGTGACGGAGCAGGACGAGGGTGTAGGGCACGTCCGTCACTCCTCGTGGTCGACCGGCTCGGCCGGCTCGCAGGAGTACGGCGTGGGCTCGGCGGCCGGGTCGGCCGCCTCGACGCCCTCGGCGGGCACGTAGTCGGGAGCGGTGGCCGTGTCGAAGCCCGCGAACATGCCGCAGTTGGTGACGACGGGCAGCTCGATCGCGGCGGTCTCGCCGTTGTCGAAGCGCAGCTCGATCGAGAGGAACTGTCCGGCGCTGAAGTCGCCGGCCACGCCGATGCCGAGATCGGCGAGGTTGACCAGGCCGAGCGGCTTGATCGTGATCGGCTCGAACGTCGACGCGGTGAGGGGGGTGCCCTCGACGGCGGAGACGCTGGTCAGGGCGACGGCCTTGTCGGCGGAGTTGTTGGACAACGTGGCGACGAAGGTGCCCGCGTCGGCCTGGCTCGCGACGATCGTCGCGCCGAGCACGTCGACGACGCCGCTGCGGTCGTTGACCCCGGCGGCCGGCGTGTAGGGACGGTCGGTGGCGTAGTCGAACCCGCACGAGGTGAGGGCCGAGGCGGCGAGCGCGAGGGTGCCCGCGGCGAGCGCGAACGAGCGGCGGAGGTGCATGGTCAAGCCTTCGGTGTCGATGCGGATCGGCGAGCGCTGGGCGGCGATAGCCTAGCCTCCTCGGATGGCGTGCTGCGCCCGGGACCGGCGCGGTGGATGGCCGGCTGGTCGGCCTACTGCTCGAACCCGACGTAGGTGCCGACGAAGGCCATCGCGAGGACCGTCAGGCCGCACCAGACGGCGGCTGCGGTCAGCAGGCGACCGGCGCCGATCCGGAGTCCGATCCGCAGGGGCAGGTAGGTCCAGCCGTCCGCGTGGTCCGGCACGAAGCCCCACAGCGAGCGCAGCACGTGGACGCCGATCCCGAGCACGGCGGCGAGCACGACCATCGCGGGCTGCGGTGGCGAGCCCTCGGTGGCGCCGCCCCACCCGCCGTACGACAAGAACGCCGGGTAGAGCGCGAACGCCGCCGCCCAGGGCACCCAGGACAGCAGCCCCTGGCGCAGGACGAGGTTGGCGAGCACGCCGATCGCGACGGAGGCGAGGTAGCAGGCGCCCGCGGTGACGCCGTTGGCGACCGAGAGCGGCACGAGCAGGAAGACGCCGCAGATCA
>WLIH01000315.1 GCA_009702305.1 Actinomycetota bacterium
GGCGGAGCGGCGTCAGCGCAGCCACGGCGACCTGCTCAACCTGCTGGCGGGCCAGCCGAGCACGGGCGCTCCACGATCGGTCAACGACGAGGCGATCCGCCTGCTGCGCTCCGGCGATCCGCTCGGCTACACCCCCGCGACCGGCATCGTGGAACTGCGGGAGGCGATCGCGGGCCACCACCGTCGCGCCCACGGGATCGAGGTCGACCCCGACGAGGTCGTCGTGACGACCGGGAGCAGCGGCGGCTTCCTGCTCGCGTTCCTCGCGGCGTTCGAGGTCGGCGACCGGGTGGCGATGGCCCGTCCCGGCTATCCCTGCTACCGCAACGTGCTGACGGCCCTCGGCTGCGAGGTCATCGAGATCCCCACCGGCCCCGAGACCCGCTTCCAACCCACCGTCGAGCAGGTCGCGGCGATCCCCGACCTCGCCGGCCTCGTCGTCGCGAGCCCCGCCAACCCCACCGGCACGATGCTGTTGCCGGCGGAGCTCGCGGCCCTCGCCCGGCACTGCGAGGAGAGCGGCGTGCAGCTGATCTCCGACGAGATCTACCACGGCATCGAGTACGCCGCCGAGCCGCTCGCCCGCAGCGCCTGGGAGACCAGTCGCGAGGCCGTGGTCTTCTCGAGCTTCTCGAAGTACTTCTCGATGACCGGCTGGCGGATCGGCTGGATGCTGGTGCCCGACCGGCTGCGTCGCGCCGTCGACGTGCTCACCGGCAACTTCACGATCTGCCCCCCGGTCATCGCGCAACGCGCCTGCCTGGCGGCCTTCGACGAGGCGGCGTACGCCGAGCTCGACGCGCACGTGGAGCGCTACGCCGGCAACCGTCGGCTCCTGCTCGACGGGCTCAGCAGCCTCGGGATCACCCGACTCGCGCCGGCCGACGGCGCCTTCTACGTCTACGCCGACGTCGCCCACCTCACCGACGACACCATGACCTTCGCCCATGAGCTGCTCGCCGGCACCGGGGTGGCTGTCGCGCCGGGGGTCGACTTCGACACCGTCGAAGGCCGTCGCTCCATCCGGTTGAGCTTCGCCGGGCCCGGCGCGCACATCGAGCAGGCCCTCGAGCGCCTCTCCACAGCGCTGCCTCACTGACGTTTCCACTCGCTCCTCGCGGGCAGGTGTCGGGCAGCAGCATCGACACCCACGGCCCTCTCGGAGGCACGGATGTACGGCGATCCCACCGTCATCCGCGGCCTGGCCCGCACGCTGCGCGACCAGGCCGCGGACATCAGGACCGAGGCCGACCACCTCGTCGGCCTCGCTGAGGACGTGCCCTGGACCGGCCTGAGCGCCGACGCGATGCGCCGACGAGCACGGGGACGCGCCGGCGACCTGCGACGCACCGCCAGCGAGCACGATGCCGCAGCGGACGCGCTCGACCGGCACGCACGCGAGGTCGAGCGGCTCCAGGAGCTGATCGCCGCCACCGAGCAGCGGGTCCGGTCGTTGATGGACGCCGCGCGCGAGCGGCTCTCGACCCTCGCCCACCAGCTACTGGACGGCATCCGGCAGGCTCTCCCCGACCCACTCGACGAGCTGCTCGACCGGTTCGTGCCACCGCCGTCGGGCAGCCGCGAGTGGCTCGAGGTCGACCTGCCCGGGGTCCGCACCCCATGACCGTCGTCGACCTGCGGGAGCCGCGCGAGCAGTCGCGAATCGACCGGCTGCCTCGGCGGGTCCGGCTGAGGAGACCGGTGCTCGAGCGGCTGGCCGAGCACGCGTCGGCGCGGCTGCCCTGGCCCGTGCTCACCACCGACCCCGCCGACGACGACGAGCTGCGCGGCCTGCTGGATGCGACGCTGCGGTTGCCGGCCGAGCTCCTCGACGCCTTCGCGGTCCTCTCCGCCCCGGGCGTCGCGGTCGACCTCGACCTCGTCCTGCGCCGCCGCGACGGCCGCGAGGCGCGCGCCCGCGCCTGGCACCGGCTCCGCGACGGGCGGGTGACGACGGTGAGCACCGCCGGCGGCGACGTCGAGCTCGGCTGGTCGGACGACACCCGGTGGGCAGCCGAGCTCACCCGCTTCGCCACCGTCGGACCCGCGCAGCCGCAACGCCGGCCCGACCTGCGGCTGCCGCACGAGCTGCTGCTCGGGCTCGGCGAGGCGGTGCGACGGGATCGCAGCGACCTGGTCCACGCGCTCCTGGCGCGCCATCCCCTCTCCCCCGAGGAGACCACCGCCGCTGTCCGGCTGCACACCGCCGCGCAGGGCCGCCTCCAGGCGGTGGTGTCGTCGCCGGACACCCACCGGGTGGGCTGGGTGAGCTGGCTACGGCTGCCCGAGGGCTGGTTGGCGCTGACGCCGTACGTCGAGCGGCGCGGCGCAGCCCCGATCGCGATGGTGCGCGTGCACCGGGTCGAGGCGACTCACCTCGCCGGTGAGGTCGCCCGGCTGGCGATGGAGGTCGGTCCATGACCACCGACGACGTGACCATCGTCGGGGTCAGCGGTGGCAGCCACGCGCTCGCAGCGGCGTACCCCCACCTGATGGAGCTCGCCGGCCGCTACGACGCCACCGGCGACCAGCTGCGGCGGTGGGCCGGCCGGGCGACCCGGACCCTGGCCGACGACGACCTCGTCGAGTCGGCGGTGCTGTCGCCGTCGACGTTCGCGGCAGCGGAGACGGCGGTGCTCGCGACGAGCGCCGGACCCGACGGCCTGCTGACGGAGTCGCTGGCGTGGGAGTCCGACGCCGTGCTGATCCGGGTGAGCGTCGCGTCCTTGCGGGCCACCGACGAGCTGGTGCGCGCGACGTTCGAGGTGCTCGACCATCTCGCCGGACGGAGCGTGGGCTTCGCCCTGAGCGCGTCCGCGCCGGTCTGGCTGCCCACCGCGGCGCTCGCCTGGCTGCTGTGGCCCACCCTGCCCGCCGCGCTGCGCTCCGACCTCGAGGCGCGCGCACCCGGCGCAGCCGATCGGCTGGAGACCTGGCTGACCGACCACCCGGCCGCGGTCCAGCACCTCGTCAACGGTGGCGGCGGGCTGCTCGACGGTCTCTGGGACGGCGCGACGCCGCTCACGCCGGGCGGGCCGTTCGGCGTGGCGACCTTCACCCTGGACACGGAGTCGGCGGCCGGGGTGCTCGCCGGTCTCTACGACGACGGCATCCCCGTCACCGTGCCACGCGACGACCTCTCGGGGGCGGCCTCCGGAGACCAGCCTGCGAGCGTCGAGGCCCTGCTGGCCCACCTCGGTCAGGTCAACGACCTCAGCGGCGACGACGTCGGGGGCACCATCGAGGTGCAGACCCTGACCGCACCCGACGGCCGCACCAGCCACGTCGTCTACCTCCCCGGCACCGACGACCTCACGACGCTGCCGTGGACCCAGGACGGCGACGTGCGCGATCTCGGCACCAACTTCCTGCTGGTCGGCGGCGCCGACAATGCCTACCAGCAGGGCATCCTGGACGCGATGCACCAGGCCGGGATCGACGCCGACGAGCCGGTGCTGCTGGCCGGGCACTCGCAGGGCGGCATGGCCGCGGCCGCGATCCTCAGCCAGGGCAGCGACTTCGACGTGACCCACGTGGTCACCGCCGGGTCGCCGACCGCGCAGGTCGACGGATTCCCCGCCGGCAGCCATGTCCTGTCTCTCGAGAACGACGGCGACGTGGTGCCCCTGCTCGACGGCGAGGACAACCGCGACTCACCCGAGCAGGTGACGGTCCGGCTCGACGGCGGCCCCAGCGGCCTGGCCGGCCACCACGGCCTGGACACCTACGCCGCCGGCGGCGCGGCGGTGGATGCGAGCACCGCGCCGTCGCTCGTCGACCAGGTGGCCAGCCTCCAGGAGTCCGGTTTCCTCGGCAGCGGCGCCACCGTGACCAGCCAGGTCTTCCAGATCACCCGCGGGTGAGCGCCTGCCCGGCCAGACAGTCGGCCAGAGCGGTCGGCCAGACAGTCGGCCAGGGCGGTCGCTCAGGGCAGCAGCGCGACGGTGTCCTTGCGGATGAAGCCGTTGCGGATGCGCTGCGGGTGGTCGCCGACCGGCACCGTCTGCACGATCTTCGCAGTGCGGTAGGAGATCTTGCTGACCGTGTCCGACCCGCTCCACGAGATGTAGCAGTACTTCCCGTCCCAGCTCTGGGTCACCCAGTAGGGCTTCTCGCCGCCCTTGATCAGCTGGCTGCGCTTGAACGTCCGGGCGTCGACCACGGTCGCGTAGTCGGACATCGTGCCGGCGATGCAGATCTTCTTGCCGGAGGGGTCCATCGCGATGCCGTGGTGGGCGGAGTCGAGCAGGTACTGCTCGCGGGGGGTGGA
>WLIH01000316.1 GCA_009702305.1 Actinomycetota bacterium
CGCGGCCTGCTTCGGCCTCGCGGCCGACGGAGCCGAGGCCGTCGCGAACCTGACGGTCGCGCTGGCCGACCGCTTCACGCCCGTCATCGTCGACCTGCAGGAACGACTCGCCGCGCTCGAGGAAGCCCCCCAGTAGGTCCCACCCGGAGATCGGCGCGCTCATGCCGCGCTCCCGGCCTTCACGCGCTCAACCTCGGAACGACGAAATCGACGCTGGCCGCCGACGGTTCGTCCGGCTTCGATCTGCCCAGCTCGGTTCCAGCGCCGGACCGTCTCGACGGTCACGCCCAAGATCCGGGCAGCTTCGCCGATCGGGATCAGGTCATCGTCGTCTGCGCCGACCGACGCAGCCGGGTAGGCATCCCTACTTGCATCCATGGTGCGGAAACATAGGCATTCCTACAACCAGAGGTCAACCGACGCGCCGCGCGCTGAACCTTCTATAAGTAGGGTTTGACAGGTATGTGCAGGGATCACTACATTCCCGGCATGAGTTCCAACCCACTGGAGAGGTGGATACCGCCCGACGAGTTCGGGGATCGGGTCCGCCGCATCCGACGAACGCTGCGGATTTCGCAGACAGAGTTCGCCGCTCGCATCGACGAGGGCGAGAAGGCGTTGGCGTCCTGGGAAGCTGGCACCAGGGAGCCTCGGGCGCTCGTGGCAGTCGCCAAGCGGATTGAACTTGCCTTCGGCGTTCCGGCCACATGGATTCTCGGTTTAGACGACCAGACCCCGACGCCTGGGGCGCCGGGGCCTGGTACCGCTGCCTCCAATGGAGAGGAGGTGTCGCTCCCCCGGTTGGACTCGAACCAACAACCCTCCGATTAACAGTCGAATGCTCTGCCAGTTGAGCTACAGGGGATCGGGTGCAGCGCGGGAAACCTTAGCAAGGGCTCCGGTCACCAGGAAATCGGGATCACCCCCTCGCGTCAGACCTCGCCGACCTCGCCCTGCGCCCCGTAGAGCGCCGCCATGGCGGCGGCCCGGACGTCCGGATCGTCGGGGTCGACGCCGTCGTCGTACTCGAAGAGCCAGCTCAGCTCGCGGGCACCGCTGGGGGCGCGGCGCGCGATCACGCGGACACCGAGCCGACCCTCGATCGGCACGTGGCGCTGGAGCACCACGGTCGCCGTGACCCGCTCGCGGACCAGCTCGAGCAGCCGCCCCGGCTCGTCGACCACGATCCGGTGCTCTGGCCGCTCGCGACCCCAGCTGCCGACCTCGCTGACCCGCAGCTCGGAGCTGTCGCGCTCCCAGGCGGCCGCCTCGACCTGCTCCCAGGGGATCCGCGCGCCATCGACGTAGAGCGCGTCGCGGGTGCCGCCGATCGTGGTGCCGTCGGCGGCGCTGGCCCACGCGAGCAGCCGCTCACCGCGGCGTACGCCGAGGTCGGGGCGCCGCCCGAGCCGGGGCCTCACTGGTCGCCCACGATCCGGTCGCGCAGCCCGCGTCGGTGCTGCTCCAGGGCGGCCAGCTCGCCGAACATCCTGTTGTAGGCCTCCGGGTCCTCGACGGGGTTGGTGCGCTGCAGGCGCGACTTGACGTCGGCGATGCGCCGCAGCGTGGTCAGCTCGAGCAGGCGGAAGACGTGCAGGCCGACGTACGCCGCGTCGGGCGCCTTCGCCGTGAGCAGCGGCTCGACGCTCAGCGCCGAGATCGCCGACGAGATCTCGGGCTCGCCCGCCGCGTCGCGCAGCCGGCTCGCCCAGGTCGGGTCGCCCGACCCGGCGGCGGGGCCGCCGGCCGCGGCGACCAGCGCCCACACCCCGCGGTAGGTGGGGTGCGTGAAGTCGTTGGGTCCGATGTCGGAGGTGGTGCGCCCGATCGCCATCGGGTGCTGCAGGACGAGCTTGAGGGTCTCGCGCTCCATGGCGAAGCGCGGATCGCGCAGGTCCGGCACGGCGCTGCGAGGCGGCGCCACCGGCTCCGGCGTCTCCGCGGCGACACGTCCACCGGTGGGCCGGCCCGACGACGACGCGGCGGGACGGTTGGCGGCGCGGCGCACCTCGCTGCGCGCGTCCTCCGGGTCGACGCCGAGGATCTGCGCGATCTCGCGGGCGAATGCATCGACCTTGGACTTGTCGCGCACGCTCGAGACCAGCCGAGCGCTCTCGCGCAGGGCGTCGATGCGCCCGTCGGCCCGGTCGAGGTCGTACTTGCCGGCGATGTTGGCCAGCACGAAGCGGTAGAGCGGGACCCGGCGGGCGACCAGTTCGCGCACCGCGCCGTCGCCCTTCTGGATCCGCAGGTCGCACGGGTCGAGGCCGTCGGGCTCGACGGCGACATAGGTCTGGGAGACGAAGTTCTGGTCGCCACCGAACGCGCGCAGCGCGGCCTTCTGCCCGGCCGCGTCGCCGTCGAAGGTGAAGATCACCTCGCCGCGGAACTCCTCGTGGTCGTTGAGGAAGCGGCGCAGCACCTTCGAGTGCTCGTCGCCGAACGCCGTGCCGCACGTCGCGACCGCCGTGCCGACGCCGGAGAGGTGGCAGGCCATCACATCGGTGTAGCCCTCGACGATGACGGCCTGCGACGAGCGCGCGATCTCGCGACGCGCGAGGTCGATGCCGTAGAGCACCTGGCTCTTCTTGTAGATCGGGGTCTCGGAGGTGTTGAGGTACTTCGCGTCGATGCGATCGTCGTCGAAGATCCGCCGGGCACCGAAGCCGATCGTGTCGCCGCTGGCATCGCGGATCGGCCACATCAGCCGCCCCCGGAATCGGTCGTAGGCCGAGCGCCCGACGGCGACCAGTCCGCCGGCGACCAGCTCGTCCTGGCTGAAGGCCTTGGCCCGCAGGTGCTTGAAGAGGTCCTCCCCGCCGCGCGGCGAGAAGCCGATGCCGAACTGCTCGGCCGCCGCCTGGTCGAAGCCGCGCTCGGAGAGGAACTGGCGCGCGGTCAGGGCATCGGGCGTGCCCAGCTGGCCGGCGTAGTACTCCTGCGCCTCTTTGTGGGCCTCGATCAGTCGGCTGCGACTCGGACCTCGCGGCCGGTCGTCGCGGGTGTCGGAGTCGTCGCGCTGCAGCTGGACGCCGACCTTGTCCGCCAGCCGCTCGACCGCCTCGCCGAAGGTCAGGCCCTCGAGCTGCATGACGAAGTTGATGACGTCGCCGCCAGCCTGGCACCCGAAGCAATGATAGAAACCGCGACTCGGGGTGACGTGGAAGGACGGGGACTTCTCGTCGTGGAAGGGGCACAGGCCCTTCATGGAGCCGCCGCCGGCGTTGCGGAGGGTGACGTACTGCGACACGACCTCGTCGATCCGGGCCTTCTCACGCACCTCGGTGATGCTGTCCTCGCGGATCCGGCCTACCACAGTCGCGATCCTACGGGCGGGTCAGTACTCACCGCTCATCACGTTCCACAGCGGCTCCCCGGCGGCGAAGCGGGTCAGCTGCTCGCGCACCAGACGGTAGGCCCGCGGCCACATCGCACTGCTCGCACCGCCGACGTGCGGGGAGATCAGCAGGCCGGGCGTGGACCAGAGCGGACTGTCCTCGGGCAGCGGCTCCACGTCCACGACGTCCAGGGCGGCGCGCACCCGACCGGCCTGCAGCGCTGCGATCAGGTCGTCGGTCACGACGACGGCACCGCGCGCCATGTTGACCAGCAGCGCGCGCTCACGCATCCGCGCCAGGAACGCCGCGTCGACGAGCCCGCGAGTCTCGTCGGTGAGCGGCACGATGAGCACCACCACGTCGGCCGTCGGCAGCAGGTCGGGCAGCTCGTCGAGTGCGTGCACGCCGTCCCGGGCGGTGCGGGCGACCCGCACGACCTCGGTCTCGAAGGCGAGCAGCCGCGACTCGATGGCCTGACCGATGGCGCCGTAGCCGACCAGGAGCACTCGCTTGTCGGCGAGCGCTGGGCGCCACCGGGTCCGCCACCGACCTGCGTCCTGGTCGCGCACGAAGCCGGGCACGTCGCGCAGCGACGCGAGGATCAGGGCGAGCGTCAGCTCGGCGGTCGACGTGTCGTGGATGCCGCGACCGTTGCACAGCGTCACCCCGGCCGGCACGCGGCTGCGGACGTTGTCGACACCGGCGGAGAGCATCTGCAGCACCTGCAGCGACGGCATCGTGTCGAGCACGTCGCCGACCGCCGGTCCCATGACGTACGGCGGCACGTAGAACTGCACGTCGGCGACCGAGTCGGGCACCTCCACGGTCGGGTCGACCACCTCGTAGCGCAGGCCCGCCGGCACGTCTCCCAGCAGGCTCGGCTCGAAGGGCAGCCACACCAACGGTTCGCTCATCGCTGTCTTC
>WLIH01000317.1 GCA_009702305.1 Actinomycetota bacterium
GAAGCCGTTGAAGTCGATCGTCACGTAGTGATCGATGCGGATGCCGGTGAGCTGCTCCATCGTCTGGATGGTGCAGGCGGCGCCGCCGAGCGAGTAGGCGGTGTTGAACATCTGCAGCTCGCCACCGGGGATCGTCGAGCCGTCCTCGGCCGTGCAGTCGGGGCGGGTCACCATCGCATCGCGCGGCAGCGAGACGCCGTAGGCGTCCTTCCGGTCGGCCGAGACGTGGATCAGGATCGTCGTGTCGGAGCCGCCGCTGCCGGCCTCGTTGTCGATGTCGCAGCCGTCGCACGCGCGGGTGTCGTCGCCGAGCACCAGGATGTTGAGCGGCTCCTTGGGTCCCTCGACCCTCACCTTGTCGGGACGGTCGGTGAGCATGGGGCCGACGTCGACGATGTCGAGGTTGGTGTTGAGGTGGCGGTAGACGAGCACCACCGCGGTGCCGGTGACGAGCGCCAGGCACAGGTGGGTCACCAGGATCACCGTCAGGACGGCATGACGGTGACGACGCTTCATCGGCAGGTGACTCACCCTCCTACTCTCCCAAACGCCTGGGCGCGGCGTGGCAAATGCCGTGAAGCCCGCCGGTGCGCCCCGCTGAGCGGGGCCGGGAGGCCGTGTCCGATTCCCGCGAGTACGACGCGCTGTCGTCGGCCATGATGGACTTATGACCATCGCCCGGCACCCGCTCGCGGAGCAGTCCTGCTACGCCGCAGTGACCTCGCGCGACCGGCGCTTCGACGGCGTCTTCTACACCGCCGTGCGCACGACCGGCATCTACTGCCGCCCCTCGTGCCCGGCGCGCACCCCGGCCCTGCACAACGTCACCTTCCACCCGAGCGCCGCCGCTGCCCAGGCCGCCGGCTACCGCGCCTGCAAGCGGTGCCTGCCCGACGCGACACCCGGCAGCCCGGACTGGGACGTCGCCGCCACGGCTGCGGGGCGAGCGATGCGGCTCATCGCCGACGGGGTCGTCGACCGCGAGGGCGTCGACGGCCTGGCCCGCAAGGTCGGCTACACCTCGCGCCACCTGAGCAGGCTGCTCACCGCCGAGCTCGGCGCCGGGCCGCTCGCCCTCGCCCGTGCGCGCCGCGCCCAGACCGCGCGGGTGCTGCTCGAGACCACGGACCTCACCCACGCCGACATCGCGTTCGCCGCCGGCTTCTCCAGCGTGCGCCAGTTCAACGACACGATCCGCGAGGTGTACGCCGCCACCCCCAGCGGCCTGCGTGGCCGGGATGCGCGGGCACGTCAGCGGCCCGCCGGCGCGGTCTGGGGCACGGTGCGGCTGCGCCTGGCCGTGCGCACGCCGTTCGCCGCTGCGGCGATGCTGCGCTTCCTCGCCTACCACCTGGTGCCGGGAGTCGAGACGGTCGGAGCGGGGTGGTATGCCCGCACGCTCGACCTGCCTCACGGGCCCGGCACGGTGCGGCTCGACTTCACCGACGACCGGACCGAGCCGGGCAGCACGGCGTTCGTGCTCGCGACCTTCGCGCTCGCCGACCTGCGCGACACCTCGGCGGCGGTGGAGCGGGCCCGGCGCCTCGTCGACGCGGACTGCGACCCGGTCGCGGTCGGTGAGCATCTCGGCGCCGACGCGGTGATCCGGCCGCTGGTGCGCAGGACCCCGGGGCTGCGGGTGCCGGGTCAGGTCGACGGCGACGAGTTCGCCGTGCGCACCGTGATCGGGCAGCAGATCAGCGTCGTCGGCGCGGCCACCGTCACCGGTCGGCTCGTGGCCGAGCACGGTCGGCCGGTGGAGACCGGCACGCCGGGACTCACCCACCTCTTCCCACGCGCGGAGGTGCTCGCGGCGCTCGATCCGGAGACCCTGCCCATGCCACGGGCGCGCGGTCGGGCGCTGGTCGGTCTCTGCGCCGCCCTGGCGACGGGTCGGGTCGCCCTCGACCGCGGTCCCGACCGCGACGGCGTGCGCGCGGCCCTGCTGGACCTGCCCGGCATCGGACCGTGGACGGCCGACTACATCGCGATGCGGGCGCTCGCCCATCCCGACGTCTTCCTTCCGACCGACATCGGCGTACGCAACGCGCTCGTCGGTCTCGGCCACGACCCCGCGGCTGCCGTCGCGCGCTCCGACGGCTGGAGCCCGTGGCGCTCCTACGCCCTGATGCACCTGTGGGACACGCTGATGCCTGTCCTCACCGACCCCACCCCGACGCACGAGGAGACCTGAGATGTGGACCGAGATCGACAGCCCGGTGGGCAGGCTGCGGCTGGTCGAGCGCGATGGATCGGTCGCGGCGATCGAGTTCTCGCCGTACCGCGACAACGACGGCCGCCCGCGCGGGCGGCGCGACGACGAGCACCCGGTGCTCGTCGAGACAGCGCGTCAGCTGGCGGCGTACTTCGCCCGTGAGCTGACCGACTTCGACCTGCCGCTGGCGCCGCTGGGCAGCGACTTCCAGCGACGGGTGTGGGACCAGCTGCAGCTGATCGGCTTCGGTGAGACGGCGTCCTACGGCCAGATCGCGCAGCGCCTCGGTATGACGAACGCGGCGTCTCGCGCCGTCGGGGTGGCCAACGGTCGCAACCCCATCCCGATCGTCATCCCGTGCCACCGCGTGATCGGGGCGGACGGCACGCTGACCGGCTACGCCGGCGGGCTGGAGCGCAAGCAGCTGTTGCTGGAGCTGGAGCAGGACGCCCTCTTCTGAGGGGCTCGGCTCAGGCTGAGTCAGCGGCCGCGCGACGCAGGGACTCCGAGAGTCGCTCGGCGGCGGCGAGCACGGCGGGGGCGTGCATCCGGCCGGGCTGGCGGGAGAGCCGCTCGAGCGGACCGGAGACCGACACGGCGGCGATGATCTTGCCGCTGGGGGAGCGGACCGGCGCCGAGACGGAGGCGACGCCCTGCTCGCGCTCGCCCACCGACTGCGCCCAACCGCGGCGGCGGATGCCGGACAGGGCGGCGGCGGAGAAGGCGGCGTTCTGCAGGCCCCGGTGCATGCGCTCGGGGTCCTCCCACGCGAGCAGCACCTGGGCGGCGGAGCCGGCACGCATGGTGAGCTGGGACCCGACCGGGATGGTGTCGCGCAGGCCGGAGGGCCGCTCGGCGGCGGCGACGCACACGCGGTGCTCCCCCTGGCGGCGCCACAGCTGCGCGGACTCGCCGGTGATGTCGCGCAGTCGGGCCAGCACCGGCCCTGCGGTGGCCAGCAGCCGGTCCTCGCCGGCCGCGGCGGACAGCTCGGCCAGGCGCGGGCCGAGCACGAAGCGGCCCTGCATGTCGCGGGCGACCAGGCGGTGGTGCTCCAGTGCGACCGCCAACCGGTGGGCCGTCGGGCGGGCCAGTCCGGTCGCGGTGACCAGTCCGGCCAACGTCGCCGGGCCGGCCTCGAGGGCGGTCAGCACGATGGCGGCCTTGTCGAGCACGCCCACTCCACTGGTGTCCATATGCCAATACTCCGGTCTCAGATCATGGGATGCAAGGGGTGTGGCGCGTCCCACAGTTCGCCGGTGCGGCCCAGGATGTCGTCTCGAATGCCAAGATCAGTGTCTCACAACCTGGGATCGGCGGCGTACCGTCTACGACGTACACCCGCACGTCACGAAGGAGTGAGTCATGGGCAAGACCCTGTCGGAGAAGGTCTGGGACGAGCATGTCGTCCGCTCGACCAGCGGCGAGCCGGACCTCCTCTTCATCGATCTCCACCTCATCCACGAGGTGACCTCCCCGCAGGCCTTCGACGGTCTGCGCCTCGCCGGCCGGCCGGTGCGTCGTCCCGACCTGACCCTCGCGACCGAGGACCACAACGTCCCGACCATCGACTGGGACAAGCCGATCGCCGACCCCGTCTCCAAGACGCAGGTCGACACGCTGCGCAAGAACGCCGAGGAGTTCGGCGTGCGCATCCACTCGCTCGGCGACATCGAGCAGGGCATCGTGCACATCATCGGTCCGCAGCTCGGGCTGACCCAGCCCGGAATGACCATCGTCTGCGGCGACAGCCACACCAGCACGCACGGCGCGTTCGGCGCGATCGCCTTCGGCATCGGCACCTCGGAGGTCGAGCACGTGCTCGCCACCCAGACGCTGATGCAGGCCAAGCCCAAGACGATGGCCGTGACCATCAACGGCAGCCTGCCTGCCGGCGTGACCGCCAAGGACATGGTGCTCACCCTGATCGCCCACACCGGCACCGGCGGCGGCCAGGGTTACATCGTCGAGTACCGCGGCCAGGCCATCGAGGAGCTTTCGATGGAGGGCCGGATGACC
>WLIH01000318.1 GCA_009702305.1 Actinomycetota bacterium
GGGATGCCTGGTCGTGCTCTCACTGGCTCTCGAGGACGGTGTCAGCGCCGGCGACTTCCGCGTCGAGGACCCCACGCTGCTCGCCAACGCCCTCTATGCCAGCGGGCTCGGGGCACTGCAGCTCGCCCGCGTCGGCATCCTGGTCAAGGAGGCCGCTCCCGGCATCCCCACCGTCGGTGAGATCTCGGCCCAACAGGTCCGCGACTACCTCGTCGCCACCGCGCTCGCCGTCGCGACCAAGAGCGACTGACCCAAGCGGCCCGCACCACCGTGCTCGACGGCACCCCTGCCACACGCCAACGGCCCACCCGGTCTGACCGGGTGGGCCGTTGCTGCTCTCGCCGTCGGACGAGCGAGGTGGATCAGGGGCGCTCAAGGATCGCCGTGACGCCCTGGCCGCCGGCGGCACAGACGGAGATCACGCCACGACCCGAGCCGTTCTCGGCGAGGAGCTTGGCCAGCACGTTGATGATCCGCCCACCGGTCGCGGCGAACGGGTGCCCCGCAGCCAGCGAGGAGCCGTTGACGTTCAACTTCGACCTGTCGATCGCACCGAGCGGCGCGTCGAGGCCCAAGCGCTCCTTGCAGAACACCGGGTCCTCCCACGCCTTCAGCGTCGCGAGCACCTGGGAGGCGAACGCCTCATGGATCTCGTAGAAGTCGAAGTCCTGCAAGCTCAGGCCCTCACGCTGCAGCATCCGGGCCATGGCGTAGGCAGGCGCCATCAGCAGACCCTCGCCGCCGTGGACGTAGTCGACCGCAGCCGTCTCATAGGCGGTCAGGTAGGCCAGGACCGGCAGGCCCTTCTCCTTGGCCCACTCCTCGGACGCCAGCAGCACCACGGACGCACCATCGGTGAGCGGCGTGGAGTTGCCGGCGGTCATGGTCGCTGCCTCGCCGCGCCCGAAGACCGGCTTGAGCTTGGCGAGCTTCTCGACCGAGGAGTCCGCGCGCAGGTTGTTGTCGCGCTCGACACCACGGAATGGCGTGATCTGGTCGTCGAGGAAGCCGGCGTCGTACGCCGCCGCCAGGTGCTGGTGCGACAGGGCGGCGAGCTCGTCCTGCTCCTCGCGGCTGACCTGCCACTCGAGGGCGGTCAGCGCGGCGTGGTCGCCCATCGAGAGGCCCGTGCGCGGCTCGCCGTTCTGAGGGATCTCCAAGCCGATGTCGCCGGGACGGACCTGACCGAGCGCCTTGAGCTTGCCGGTGGTATCGCGCGCGGCATTGACCTTCATCAGCTTCTTGCGCAGCTTGTCGCTGATCGCGACGGGCGCATCCGAGGTGGTGTCGGTGCCACCGGCGATGCCGACCTCGATCTGCCCGAGGGCGATCTTGTTGGCGACCTGGATCGCCGCCTGCAGCCCAGTGCCGCATGCCTGCTGGATGTCGGTCGCGGGCGTCTCGGGCGAGAGCTTCGAGCCCAGGACGGCCTCGCGGGTCAGGTTGAAGTCACGCGAGTGCTTGAGGACGGCACCGGCGACGACCTCGCCCAGGCGCTCACCCTCGAGACCGAAGCGGGCGACGAGCCCGTCGATGGCCGCCGTCAGCATCTCCTGGTTGGAGGCGCTGGCGTAGACGGTGTTGGACCGGGCGAAGGGGATCCGGTTGCCGCCGATGACGGCGACGCGACGAGTCGTGGTTTGCATGCGCCCATCCTTGCGCCCGCGCACGCGAGAGAGAAGGTTGTGAGGGCCACATCACGAAATGTGGACTCTGAGTTACACATCTAGTTACATGATCGTGGCGCCCGCCCCGACAACGGAGGAATCACTCGCATGAGCGACAAGTACCAGAGCTTCACCCAGTCGCCGATCGGCAAGCTGCTCGTCAAGAACCTCGGCCTGCCGGCACCCATGAAGCTCGACCGGTACGTCGCCGGCGCACCCCTCGTCGACGGCACCGTGGTCACGGGCGGCACCGGCCGTCTGGCCGAGTCCCTCCCGGGTCTGCTGGACCTGCTCGGCATCTCCAGCACCGACGTCGCCACCGACGGCGAGAAGTACAAGGGCCTGGTCTTCGACGCGACCGGCTTGACCGGCGCCGCCGACCTCGTCGCGCTGCGCAACTTCTTCACCCCGCTGCTGCGCAGCCTGAAGAAGTGCCCGCGCGTGGTCGTGCTCGGCACGCCCCCCGAGCTGGTCGAGGGCTCCGAGCGGGTCGCCCAGCGCGCGCTCGAGGGCTTCACCCGCAGCTTGGGCAAGGAGCTCGGCAAGGGCGGCACCGTCCAGCTCGTCTATGTCGCCAAGGGCGCCGAAGCCGCCGTCACCAGCACGCTCGGCTTCCTGCTCTCCCCCAAGTCGGCCTACGTGTCCGGTCAGGTCGTCCGCATCGGCGCGACCGGGTCGACGAAGGCTGCCGAGGTGGCCGACTGGACCCAGCCGCTCGCCGGCAAGGTCGCCCTCGTGACCGGTGCGAGCCGCGGCATCGGCGAGCAGATCGCCCGAGTGCTGCACCGTGACGGCGCGACCGTCGTCGGCGTCGACGTGCCCCAGGCCGCGAGCGAGCTGCAGGCGCTGATGAAGGAGCTGGACGGCGACTGGCTGACCCTCGACATCACGGCGAAGGATGCGCCGCAGCGCATCGCGCACCACCTCAAGGAGAAGCACGGCGGCGTCGACGCCGTCGTGCACAACGCCGGCATCACCCGCGACAAGAAGCTCGCCAACATGGGCGAGGACCGCTGGGACTCCGTCATCGCGGTCAACCTCACCGCCCCCGAGAAGATCACCCGCGAGCTCCTCGCCCAGAAGGTGATCAACAAGGGCGGTTCGATCATCGGAGTGGCGAGCATCGCCGGCATCGCCGGCAACGTCGGCCAGACCAACTACGCCGCGTCCAAGGCCGGCGTCATCGGCTTCGTCGACTCCCTCAAGGACGAGCTCAAGGATGGCATCACCATCAACGCCGTCGCTCCCGGCTTCATCATCACGCAGATGACCGCAGCCGTGCCGTTCGCGACGCGCGAGGTCGGACAGCGCCTCAACGCCATGTCCCAAGGCGGCCTCCCGGTCGACGTCGCGGAGACCATCTCCTGGTACGCCAGCCCCGGCTCGACCGCCGTCAACGGCAACGTCGTGCGCGTGTGCGGCCAGATGATGCTGGGCGCCTGACATGCCCGAGCAGAAGACGTACGACGGCGCGGGCGGCGTCAGCACCCTGCTGAAGGCCGCCCTGCCGTCGATCCCGCTGGTCGGCCAGCTGCCCGGCATCAAGAAGGCCGGTGGGCAGGACTTCGGCGGCCTGTCGTTCGCGCGACCGCCGGCGACGATCGAGCGCGCGCACGTCGACGCGTACGCCGCCGTGTGCGGGTTCCCGACCAAGGACACCGTGCCGCTGCCGTACCCGCACATGCTGGCCTTCCCGCTGCACATGGCGATCATGACCGAGCAGGCGTTCCCCGCGCCGGCCATCGGCACCGTGCACCTTGAGAACTCGATCACCGCTCACCGTCCGGTCGCCGTGGGCGAGAGTCTGACCGTCAACGCCTCGGTCGGGGCAGCCAAGCCGCACCAGAAGGGCACCGTCTTCGAGTTCGTGACCGAGGCGTACGCCGACGGCGAGCTCGTGTGGGAGAGCGTCTCGACCTACCTGCGCCGCGGCAAGGGCGACGAGTCGGCCCCGGCCGGCAGCACCTTCCCCGACGCCCCGCCCTCGGGCACCGTGTGGAAGCTGCCGGCAGACCTGGGACGTCGCTACGCGGCGATCTCGGGCGATCACAACCCGATCCACCTCTACCCGATCACCGCGAAGGCGCTCGGCTTCAACCGCCAGATCGCTCACGGCATGTGGACGCTGGCTCGCAGCGTCGCCGCGCTGGAGAACAGGCTGCCCGACGCCGTCCGGGTCGACGTCGCCTTCAAGAAGCCGGTCTTCCTGCCGGGCAGGGTGGCCTTCGGATCGGCTCCGGTCGACGGCGGATTCGCGTTCTCGCTGAGCAACCCCTCCAGCGGCGCACCTCACCTGGCGGGTCGCACCACGGCGCTGTGAGCCGAGCCGGGTTCGCGTCCGGCGACCAGCACGGCGAGGGCGCCGAGCAGCGTGATCGCGACAGCCGAGACGACGGCGTGGTTCCACCCCTGCACCAGCTGGGCAGGGGCCAGGCCGTCGTGGGTTGCGATCGTGACGAACAGCGTGATGCCGCACGCGGCACCGAGGTAGCGGCAGGTGTTGTTGGCCCCGCTGCCCATCGCGGCACGGTCGGGGGCCACGCTGGCGACGGCTTCGCGCCC
>WLIH01000319.1 GCA_009702305.1 Actinomycetota bacterium
ACGAGAGGCGAGGTGACGGTAGGCGCCGAAATACCCCACCGGGTAGTTCGAGCAGGACACCACGCCGAACCTCAGACCCTCGGGGGTGGCATCGCTCGCCGGAGCCGTCTTGGTCCGTCCGATCGGCGAGCGGACCCCGCCCAGGCTGAAGCGGTAGTAGTACGCCGTCGCCGGTCGCAGCCCGGTGGCGTCGACCTTGACGGTGTGGTCGCGGGCCGCGCTGGTGTGCACCACGCCCCGGCGCGCGACCGATCGGAACCGTCGATCGGTGCTGACCTCCCACACCACCGCGACGCGCGGCCCGATGCCGGAGCCAGGGGTCGCCGCGGCGGTGGGGGTGACCCGGGTCCACAGCACGACCGACGTCGGCAGCGGGTCGCCGGACGCGACGCCGTGCAGGAAGCGAGCGGCGGAGCGCGTGACGCCGCGCGGGTCGGCGGCGGCCCGGGTGGGCGGGAGGACGAGGGGGAGGGCGGCGGCGCCCGCGGCGCCGGCGACGACGAGTCGGCGGGGCACGGCAGCGTGGGGGATGGTCACGTCCTGCGAACGCGCGCGGGACCGCGGGGTGACGGCACGTTCCGACCGGACCGCCGCTGTTCACCTGCAGGTCGATCCACGGTCTGCGACCACTGCGAAACCGGGCTGCTGCCGCAGCCCCGTCGGCACTACGGTGACCCGATGACCATCGAGCGCACGGACCCGCCGCAGTCCGCCGACGAGGCTGCCACCCTGCTGGGCTTCCTCGACTACCACCGCGACACCTTCCGCTCGAAGATCGCGGGACTCGACGCCGGCCAGCTCCGCACAGCCCACGCGCCGTCGGACATGACGCTCGGTGGGATGGCCAAGCACCTCGCGTTCGTCGAGCACTGGTGGCTGCACTGCGTCTTCCTCGGCCGGGAGTTCGCCGAGCCGTGGGCGTCGGTCGACTGGGACGCCGACGAGGACTGGGACTGGCACAGCGCGGTCGACGACTCGCCCGATCAGCTGCGCGCGATCTTCGACGAGCACGTCGCGCTCTCCGACGCGATCGTGGCGGAGGCGGGCCCGGACTGGGGCGTGATGTCGGTGCGGTCGGGACGCAACGACTCGCCGTTCAGCCTGCGCTGGATCGTGTGCCACCTGGTCGAGGAGTACGCACGCCACAACGGGCACGCCGACCTGATCCGCGAGGCCGTCGACGGGGTCACCGGGGAGTGAGCCTGCGGGAGGTGCCGCGGCTGGTGTGGGTGCTGGCGGCAGCGAGGTTCGTGAGCTCGGCGAGCTCCTTCCTGATGCTCTTCCTCACCCTCTACCTCACCGGCCCGCGCGACCTCGCGGTGCCGACGGCGGGCCTGCTCGCCGGGTCGTACGGCGTGGGCATGCTGGTCGGCAACCTCACCGGCGGCCGGTGGGGCGACCGGTTCGGCCACGGTCGCGTCGTGCTCCTCGCCGGCACCGTCACCGGGTTGGGCGTCACCTCGATCCCGTGGCTGCCGATCGCGGCGCTGGTGCCTGCGCTGCCCCTGCTGGCCTACGTCGGGGCGGCCGGCGGCGTGAGTGTGGGGGCGCTCAGCGCCCTCGCCGTGGCCCGCGGCGATCGGCGTACGTCGGTCGCGATCGGCCGCGCCGCCTCCAACGCCGGCTTCGTCCTCGGCCCGCCGCTGGCCGCACTGATCGTCGCGCAGTCGTGGACCGCCCTCTTCGTGGTCGAGGGCCTGATGATGCTCGCCGTGCGGCTGGTGCTGCAGCCGATGCTGCCTGCGAGCCCGCCGGTCCGACCCGAGCCGGAGGGACCGGCGCCGGAGAGCATGTGGGCGGCGCTGCGCGCCGACCGGGCCCTGACCTGGCTGCTGCCGGCGGTCGTCGTGGTCGACATCGTCTACCGCCAGCTCTACACGACGCTGCCGCTGCACCTGCGCGACGAGGGTCAGCCGGTCGCGCTCTACACCGCGGTGATCGCGATCGGCTCCGGGTTGATCCTGCTGCTGGAGCTCCCGGTGGCGCTGCGCCTGCGCGAGGTCTCGTCGTACTCCGTCATCGCTGTGGGCTACGCCCTCGTGGGCGTCGGCTTCGCGCTCTTCGCGCTGCCCGTGGCCGCGGCGTCGGTGGTCGTCGCCATGGTGGTGCTCACCGCAGGTGAGATCCTCTACAAGACGACGGCGACGGCGCACGTGCTCGACGCCGCGCCTGATCACCTCGTCGGGCAGTACCAGGGCCTCTACACGGGCGCCGCGACGTCCGGCACGATGTTGGCGGCGCCGATCGGCACGGCGATCTACGCGAGCGCGCCCGACCTGCTGTGGCCGCTGTGCGGTGTCGCCGCTCTGGGTGCCGCGGCCGTGGTCAGCCGATCGGGTCGGCGTACCCCGGCAGCGACTCGCTGAGGATGGCGCCGAACGGCACCTCGGCCTCGAGCTGGCTCAGGATGCCGATGGCCCCGAGCCACGTGCGGTGGATCAGCAGGTACGACGGCGGCAGGTTGATCTTGATCGCGACGGTGAACGACGGGTCGCGCGGGTTGTTGACCCGCTGGAACTGCTCCTGCATCCAGGCCCGTGAGAAGCGGAAGCGCTCCACCTTGGTCGGCTCGACGAACGGCGCGAGGTAGTCGAGCAGCTGGCGCGCGTCGAGTCGCACGTTGTCCTTGACGAAGCCCTCCTCCCGCAGCCCGGCGAGCAGCGCCTGGTCGTCCTCGAGCGCGGCCAGCCGGATCAGGGAGCCCATCGCCAACGGCAGCTCGCCCTCCGGGAGCCGGGCGACGGCGCCGAAGTCGAGCACGCCCATCCGCCCGGGCGAGCCGTCGGCGGCGGGGATGATGCGGAAGTTGCCCGGGTGGGGGTCGGCGTGCAGCATGCCGGTCCTGCCGGGCGCGCCGACCAGGAAGCGCACGAACAGCTCGCCGTAGTGGTCACGCTCCTGCGGGGTGCCGTCGGCGATGATCGCCGCCAACGACGACGTGCTGTCGAGCCACTCCGTGATCAGGGTGGCGTCGCCCGCGGCGACCACGTCGGGCACCACGATGTCGGGGTCGTCGCGGTAGGCCGCGGCGAAGGCGCGCTGGGCGTCGGCCTCGAGTCGGTAGTCGAGCTCCTCCTCGGTGCGAGCCTGCATCTCGGCGATCAGCGGCTTGACGTCGATGCCGGGGATCAGCGGCCCGATCGTGCGGGCCAGGCGGGAGAGCTGCTTCAGGTCGGCGCGCAGCGCCTCGCCGGCGCCGGGATACTGCACCTTGACCGCCACCTCGCGCCCGTCGTGCCAGCGCCCGCGGTGCACCTGCCCGATCGACGCCGACGCCGTCGGGCCGCCGTCCAGCCACACCAGCTGCTGTTGCCAGTCGGCGCCGAGGTCGCGGGTCAGGGTCTCGCGCACGGTCTGGGTCGGCATCGGGGGAGCGGAGTCCTGCAGCTTGGTGAGCTGCTCGCGATACGGGCCGGCCAGCTCGTCGGGGAGCGCGGCCTCGAGCACCGACAGCGCCTGGCCGAACTTCATCGCCCCGCCCTTGAGCTCGCCCAGGGTGCGGAAGACCTGCTCGGCGGTGCGCTGCTGGATCTCCGACATGACCAGCTCGGCCGGTCGCCCGCCCAGCCTCTTGCCGAAGCCGATCGCGTTGCGTCCGGCGTAGGCCACCGGCAACGCCGCCAGCCGGGCCGTGCGTCGCGCGGCATTGCGGGGGAGGTCGGCCATGCCTCCATTGTGCGGGTGGCCCCTAGCCGCCATAGTCGACCGACGTCCGCCTCCCGCGCGGGCCAGCGCCGCACCAGTGAGGACACCATGGGATTCATCCGACCCGACCTGCCCGAGGTCGGCGCGAGCTGGGCCGAGGAGCCGCGCGAGGAGAAGCTGAAGGTCCTCACCCGCCACTGGGTCGAGCACGGGTTCGGCAGCCCCGGCGGGGTCTACCTGGTCTACGCCCTCAAGTGCCTGCTCTACGTCGGCGGCGCGGCCCTGGTCATCTCGTGGACTCCCGGCCTCGGCTCGGTCACCGATCCCGGCGGTTGGTGGGATCAGCCGGTCGTCTACCAGAAGCTGATCGTCTGGACGCTGCTCTTCGAGGTGGTCGGTCTCGGCTGCGGCTCCGGGCCGCTGACCTCGCGCTTCAACCCGCCGATCGGCGCGATCCTCTACTGGCTGCGACCGGGCACCATCCGGCTGCCCCCATGGCCGGAGGTCGTGCCGCTGACCCGCGGCGATCGGCGTACGGGTCTCGACGTGGCGCTCTACGCCGTCGTCCTCGGCTC
>WLIH01000032.1 GCA_009702305.1 Actinomycetota bacterium
CGCGGCCAGGGCGACGGCGTACGCCGTCTGCACCGCACGGGCGAACTCGGGGGCGGCCCGGAGCTGGTCCGGGATCGCCTCGATGTCGATCGACGAGAGCTGGCCCCGGTCGTCGACCGAGATCGTGATGCTCCCCGTCGGGTCGCTGCCGGACGCCGGCACCCGAAGGTCGTCGGTGGTGGTGCCTGCCGTGGATCCCATCGGAATCGCTCGCCTCCTGCATCGGTGCTTGCCCAGGTGTCGTTGGCAAGGGAGTGCCCGCTGGACGACGTCTCAAACCGCGGGCCGGG
This sequence comes from Actinomycetota bacterium, assembly GCA_009702305.1. GTDB lineage: Bacteria > Actinomycetota > Actinomycetes > Propionibacteriales > Nocardioidaceae > Nocardioides. Next base: position 291 of record WLIH01000032.1, read on the forward strand.
GACTGCCTCGGGGTTTCGTGCCCGGCCGACCGGGCATCCCAGAGCCATGCGACGACTCCGGACCATCGATGCCGTCATCCCTGCGTCCAGCCCTGGGTCCCGGACGGGTCGTCGCCGCGGCGGGTTCGCCGTGGTCACCGTCCTGCTCGGCCTCGCTCTCACCGGCTGCGGCAGCGACGACGCGCCCGAGACGTCCGGCGACGGCGACGCATCGGCCGGGCTGAGCGTCGAGGACTGCGCCGTGCGCCTGCCCGACAGCGTGCTGACGACCCTGGGATGGGCGTCGGCGGGCCAGGTCGAGGTCGGCGCAGCCGACACCTGCGAGCTCGCAGCCGACGCCGGCGATCTGCGGGTGCGTCGACTGCCGATGGCGCCGCAGGACGGCGAGGAGCTGGCCGACTCGGCCCAGACCGTCTACGACGATCGGTGCGCCGGTCTCGATGCGGGCCAGCAGCCCGGCGGCGAGAGCCCGACCCCGGCGGCCGGCGAGGTCGTCGACTGGCTCAGCACCGACGTCACCGCGTGCGCCGTGCTCTCGCCCGACGGACAGGGCATCAACGAGCTCGTGGTGCTGTCGGGCGAGACCGTCGGCGACTTCTGGGTCGTCGCGGACGACGTGGTCGAGCCCGAGCTGGTCCGCGAGGCGCTCGACCAGCTCGTCTCGGCAGCCGTGCCGACCTTCACCCCGGGCGGCTGATCAGACGCCGATCGGGTGCCAGACGGTCTTGGTCTCCAGGAAGGCCGTCATCCGGCTCAGCGACGGCGTCGCGAGCAGGTCCTCGGCCGCAGGGCGGCGCACCCGCTTGAGGTTGTCCGCCGCCGCCTGCTCGAGCGACAGCGCCAGGGCGGGGTCGTCGATGCCGGTGAGGTCGATCCCGTTGACGTCCATGTGCGCCGCCAGGCCGGGCGCCAGCTCGGCGCGCGTCCCGGTCAGGATGTTGACCACGCCGCCCGGCACATCGGCCGTTGCCATGATCTCGGCGAGGGTGATCGCCGGCAGCGGGTGCTCCTCGCTGGCCACCACCACCGCGGTGTTGCCGGTGACGATGACCGGGGCGAGCACGCTGACCAGGCCGAGCAGCGGACCCTTCGGGGCGATGACCGCGATGACGCCGCTGGGCTCGGGCGTCGAGAGGTTGAAGAACGGGCCGGCGACCGGGTTGGCGTTGCCGACGACCTGGGTGAGCTTGTCGGCCCACCCGGCGTACCAGACGAGGCGGTCGACGGCGAGGTCGACGTAGTCGCGGGCCTTGCTCGCGCTCACGCCCTCGCTGTCGCGGAGCTCCTGCTCCAGCTGCGCGCGGCGGCTCTCGAGGACCTCGGCGATGCGGTAGACCACCTGGGCACGGTTGTACGACGTGCGCCCGGACCAGCCCCCGAAGGCCTTGCGGGCGGCGACGACGGCGTCGCGCGCGTCCTTGCGTGAGGCGAGCGAGGCGTTGGCGAGGAAGCGACCCTTCGGGTCGAGCACCTCGTAGGAGCGGCCCGACTCCGAGCGCGGGAAGGCGCCGCCGATGTAGAGCTTGTAGGTCTTGCGGACGTCGATCCGGTTGCTCACTGGTCGGCTCCCTTCAGGTAGGCCTCGAGGCCGTGGCGGCCGCCCTCGCGCCCGTAGCCCGACTCCTTGAAGCCGCCGAATGGACTCGTGGGGTCGAACTTGTTGAACGTGTTGGCCCACACCACGCCGGCGCGCAGCTCGGCGGCGATCTTGAGGATGAGCGACCCCTTGTCGCTCCAGACGCCGGCGGAGAGGCCGTAGGGCGTGTTGTTGGCCTTCTCGACGGCCTCGGACGGCGTGCGGAAGGTCAGCACCGACAGCACCGGCCCGAAGATCTCCTCACGCGCGATGCGGTGGGCCTGGGAGACACCGGTGAAGAGGGTCGGTGGGAACCAGTAGCCCGTCGTCGGCAGGTCGCAGGCCGGCGACCAGCGCTCGGAGCCCTCCGCCTCGCCGATCGCCGAGAGCTCACGGATCCGGGCCAGCTGCTCGGCGGAGTTGATCGCTCCGATGTCGGTGTTCTTGTCGAGGGGGTCGCCGACGCGCAGCGTCGACATCCGGCGCTTGAGGCGGGCGAGCAGGTCGTCGGCGATCGACTCCTGCACCAGCAGCCGGGAGCCGGCGCAGCACACGTGGCCCTGGTTGAAGAAGATGCCGTTGACGATGCCCTCGACGGCCTGATCGAGCGGCGCGTCGTCGAAGACGATGTTGGCGGCCTTGCCCCCGAGCTCGAGGGTGACCTTCTTGTCCGTGCCGGCGACGGCGCGGGCGATCGCCTTGCCGACGTCGGTCGAGCCGGTGAAGGCGACCTTGTCGACGCCCGGGTGCGAGACGAGCGCCTGACCGGTGCGGCCGGCTCCGGTCACGATGTTGACGACGCCCGGCGGCAGGTCGGCCTGCTGGCAGATCTCGGCGAAGAGCAGCGCCGTGAGCGGCGTGGTCTCGGCCGGCTTGAGCACGACGGTGTTGCCGCAGGCCAGGGCGGGTGCGACCTTCCAGGCCAGCATCAGCAGCGGGAAGTTCCACGGGATGACCTGGCCGGCGACCCCGAGCGGGGTGGTGCCGTAGCCGGAGAACTCCAGCTTGTCGGCCCAGCCGGCGTAGTAGAAGAAGTGCGCCGCGACGGTGGGCACGTCGACGTCGCGCGACTCCTTGATCGGCTTCCCGTTGTCGATCGTCTCGAGGACCGCGAGCTCGCGGCTGCGCTCCTGGATGATCCGGGCGATCCGGTAGAGGTATTTCGCCCGCTCCTTGCCCGGCATCGGGCCCCAGACCTTCTCGTAGGCCCGGCGCGCGGCCTTCACGGCCGCGTCGATGTCGGCCTCGTCGGCCTCGGCCACCTCGGCCAGGACCTCCTCGGTGGCCGGGTTGACGGTCTTGAACGGCGTGCCGCGACCCTCGACGTGCTCGCCGTTGACGAACAGTCCGTAGGACGCCTTGATGTCGACGACAGCACGCGACTCCGGGGCGGGGGCGTACTCGAACACGGTCTTCGTGGTCTCGGTGCTCATCGGCCTCAGTCCAGCGTGAAGTAGTCGGGGCCGGAGTAGCGGCCGGTGGTCATCTTGGTGCGCTGCATGAGCAGGTCGTTGAGCAACGTGGAGGCTCCGAAGCGGAACCAGTCCGGGTCGAGCCAGTCGGGTCCGGCGACCTCGTTGACCATGACGAGGTACTTGATCGCGTCCTTGCTGGTGCGGATCCCGCCGGCCGGCTTCACGCCGACCATCCGGCCGGTCGCCTCGCGGAAGTCGCGGACCGCCTCCAGCATCACGAGCGTCACCGGCAGGGTCGCCGCCGGCTGCACCTTGCCGGTGGAGGTCTTGATGAAGTGGGCGCCGGCCATCATCGCCAGCCACGAGGCCCGGCGGACGTTGTCGTAGGTCTGCAGCTCGCCGGTCTCGAAGATCACCTTGAGGTGGGCGCTCCCGCAGGCCTCGCGCACGGCGACGATCTCGTCGTACACCTGGCGGTAGTGCCCGGAGAGGAAGGCGCCTCGGTCGATGACCATGTCGATCTCGTCGGCGCCGGCCTCGACGGCGTCACGGGTGTCGGCGAGCTTGATGTCGAGCGCCGCGCGCCCACTCGGGAACGCGGTGGCGACGGCCGCCACGTGGACGCCGCTCTCGCCCAGCGTCTGCTTCGCGACGGCCACCAGGTCGGGGTAGACGCAGACGGCTGCCGTCGACGGGCAGGTCTGGTCGGCGGGGTCGGGCAGCATCGCCTTCGCCGCCAGCGCGCGGACCTTGCCGGCCGTATCGGCGCCCTCGAGCGTGGTCAGGTCGACCATCCGGATCGCCAGGTCGATGGCGAACTCCTTGGCGGTCGTCTTGATCGAGCGGGTGCCGAGTGCGGCGGCGCGCGCCTCGGCGCCGACCTGGTCGACCCCGGGGAGGCCGTGCAGGAAGCGGCGCAGCGCGGCGTCCGACCCGGTGACGTCCGAGAAGTCCGAGCCCGGGCCCGAGGTCACGCCGGGGGTGATGGTGGGCGATGCAGACATTCGCCCAGCATAGGGTTGGCGCGCAGACGCACGGCAAACCCGCGACGGCAGGAGCAACGGTGGAGCACGAGCCCGACCCGGTGGTGGAGCGCTTCCGACCCACCAGCGGACGGATCACCGGCGCCGTCTCGCTCGCGCTGTGCCTGGCCGTGCTCGTGATCTGCCTCGTGGACCGGGAGAGTGGCTGGGGCCCGGCGGTCGCGAGCGGTGCCGCGCTGATCGGGGCGCTGATCTGGGCGGGAGTGCTGCGCCCGGCGCTCCGGCTCACCGAGCGCCACCTGGTGCTGCGCAACATGGTCGAGACCGTGCACCTCCCGCTGGCCGCGATCGAGGAGCTGGCGATCCGGCAGACCCTCGCCGTCCGCGTGGGCGAGAAGCGCTTCGTCAGCCCGGCCGTCGGCAAGTCCTGGCGCACGATGCTGAAGTCGCGCCCGGGGGACCCGTCGACCTCGGTCGCCAGCGTGCCCGACCCGTCGATGCCGTACGCCGACTTCGTCGAGCAGCGCATCCGCCGTGCGATGGACGACGCGCGCGCAGCCGCCGGGATCACCCGCTACAGCGATGAGCAGCAGGCGCTCGCCGCCGGGGTCCGGCGTACGCCGGCCTGGCCCGAGATCGCCCTCCTCGCCGGATCCGGCGCCGCCCTGCTCGTGAGCTGGTTCGTCCTCTGATCGAGGCGTCGGCTCAGATGCCGGCGGCTGCGCGGATGTCACCGCCGAGTGCGTCGAGGCGGGTGGCCGCCTGCAGTCGGGCCGCCTCGACCCCGCCCCCGTCGTCGATCCCGTCGCCGTCGAGCACGGGCACGACCACCTCGAGGTAGCACTTCAGCTTCGGCTCGGTGCCGCTCGGCCGCACGATGACGCGGGCGCCGTCGGCCAACCGGTAGCGCAGGCCCTCGGTGGGCGGCAGCCCCCCGTCGCCGAGCGCGAGGTCGTCGACGTGCTCGACCGCGAGTCCGCCGAGGACGCTGGGCGAGTGGGTGCGCAGGCGCTGCATCGCCGAGGAGATGTCGGCGAGGTCGTCGACGCGCACGCTGACCTGGTCGGTGGCGTGCAGGCCGTGGCGGCGGGCGAGATCGTCGAGCAGGTCGCTCAGGCCACGCCCGTCGGCCTTGGCCGCGGCGGCGATCTCGCACAGCAGCACGAGTGCCGTGACGCCGTCCTTGTCCTTCACGTGCTCGGGGTCGCAGCAGTATCCGAGGGCCTCCTCGTAGCCGAAGACGAGGTCGGGGACCCGTCCGATCCACTTGAAGCCGGTCAGGGTCTCGACGTAGGGCTGGCCGGCTGCGGTGGCGAGCTTCTGGAGCAGGGTCGACGACACGATGCTGGTGGCATAGGCGCCGGTGCGTCCCGAGCGCAGCAGGTGGTCGGCCAGCAGCGCCCCGACCTCGTCGCCGCGCAGCATCCGCCAGCTCCCGTCGACCGGCACGGCGACGGCGCACCGGTCGGCGTCGGGGTCGTTGGCGACCACGATGTCGGCGCCGACGCGTCCGGCCAACGCGACGGCGAGATCCATCGCGCCCGGCTCCTCCGGGTTCGGGAAGGCGACCGTCGGGAAGTCGGGGTCGGGCACCTCCTGCTCGGCCACGATCCGCGGCGCGGCGAAGCCGGCCGTCTCCAGCACCTGGGCGACCGTCGTGGCGCCGACGCCGTGGAGCGGGGTGTAGACGATGTCGAGGTCGCGCGGCCCGTCGCCCACCAGGTCGGCAGCGGTGTCGAGGTAGCGGTCGACCAGGTCCTCGCCGAGCACCCGACCGGGGCCGCCGCGGACGATGTCGGCCTGTGCTCCGACCTCGGCGATCCGTCGGGCGATCTCGGCGTCGGCCGGCGGCACGATCTGGCTGCCGTCGCCGAGGTAGACCTTGTAGCCGTTGTCCTCGGGCGGGTTGTGGCTGGCGGTCACCATCACTCCGGCCACCGCGCCGAGCTCCTGGATCGCGTAGGCCAGCAGCGGAGTCGGCAGCGGGCGCGGCAGCGTCCACGCGTCGAAGCCGGCGCCGGTCATCACCTCGGCGGTGTCGCGGGCGAAGACGTCGGAGAGGTGGCGGGCGTCGTAGCCGATGACGACGGAGCCGCCCGGCGCCACCTGGTGGAGGTACGCCGCCAGGCCGGCGGCGGCGCGCAGCACGACGACCCGGTTCATCCGGTTGGGCCCGGCGCCGAGCGCTCCGCGCAGCCCGGCCGTGCCGAACTCCAGCGTGCCGTCGAAGCGGTCGGCCAGGTCGCGGGGATCGGCACCGGCGGCGACCTCCGCGACGATCTGCTCGAGCTCGGAGCGGGTGAGCGGGTCAGGATCCTCGGCCGCCCAGGCGCGCGCACGGTCGAGCAGCTCGGGGATCGGCATGGGGGCACGGTAGCGCGGCATCGTCGGGCGTCATCATGGGGCGATGAGATCGGCGTACACCTTCGACGGTGCCTGGACGGTCGCCGCCCCACGCCGGGAGGTGCACGCCGTCCTGGTCGACCTGGAGCGCTACGTCGAGTGGTGGCCGCAGGTGGTCGCGGTGGCCTCGCTCGGCCCCGACGACGCGCGGGTGCTGTGCCGCTCGCGCCTGCCGTACACCCTCGACCTCGTCCTGCCCGCAGCCTCCCGCGACCTCGACCACCTGCTGGTCGAGGTCGCGGGCGACCTGACGGGCACGGTGGGCTTCCACCTCGTCGAGGTGGCCGGGGGCACCCGCCTGGACTTCCACCAGGAGGTCCGGGTCGGTCGCCTGCTGGCCCTGGCGTCGTACGTCGTGCGCCCGCTCCTGGTGTGGAACCACGACCGGATGATGGCCGCCTGCCTCGACGGCCTGCGCGCCCGGCTCGGCGCCGCCACCTAGCCGGCCTCAGGCGTCGATGGAGCTCAGGTCGCCGTAGCGGTCGCCGACCACGGCGTCGCGCGGCACGGCTGCGACCAGGGCCTCCAGGTCGGCCTCGCTCAGGGCGACGTCCACGGCGCCGACGTTCTCCTCGAGGTAGGCGATCCGCTTGGTGCCGGGGATCGGGGCGACGTCGTCGCCCTGGGCGAGGACCCACGCCAGCGCGAGCTGGCCCGGAGTGCAGCCCTTCTCGTCGGCGATCGCACGGACCCGGTCGACGAGCCGCAGGTTGGCCTGCAGTCCCTCGCCGTTGAGGCGCGGGAAGTACGCCGAGCGGCGCGAGTCGCCCTCCTCGAGCGAGGAGTCGGAGGTGATGGCACCCGTGAGGATGCCGCGACCGAGGGGGGAGTACGGCACCAGCCCGATGCCGAGCTCGCGCAGCGTGGGGAGGATCTCGTCCTCGAGGTCGCGGGTGAAGAGGGAGTACTCCGTCTGCAGTGCGGTGATCGGGTGGGTGGCGTGGGCGCGGCGGATGGTGGTCGCGGACGCCTCCGAGAGCCCGAGGTGGCGCACCTTGCCGGCCTCGACCAGCTCGGCCATCGCGCCGACGGTCTCCTCGATCGGGACGCTCTGGTCGACGCGGTGCTGGTAATAGAGGTCGAGGTGATCGACGCCGAGGCGCTGCAGGGAGGCGTCGCAGGCCGACCGGACGTACTCCGGTCGCCCGTTGATGCCGACCCGGGTGCCGTCGGGGAGCCGCTCGTTGCCGAACTTGGTGGCCAGCTGGACCTCGTCGCGGCGCCCCGCGATCGCGGTGCCGACGAGCCGCTCGTTGGTGAACGGGCCGTACATGTCCGCGGTGTCGAGGAACGTCACGCCCAGGTCGAGGGCACGGTGGATCGTCGCGATCCCGGTGGCCTCGTCCCCGGTGCCGTAGAACTCCGACATCCCCATGCAGCCCAGGCCGAGGGCGGAGACGGTCAGGGGAGAGGTCGTGCCGATGGTGCGCGTCTGGATGCTCATGTCACCAGCCAAGCGCGCCGGGTCAAACCGTCAGCGACGGAAGTCCTCGATCCGGGCACCGAGCTCGGCGAAGAGCGCCTGGTTCATCCGGAAGGCGACCTTGACCTCCTCGACGACCCGCTCGGTCTCCGCGGGGGTGGTGCCGAGCGCGTCGAGGCGGGCGCGGTAGGCGTCCTTGTACAGCTTCGGCTTGGCGATCTCGGTGAAGTCGTAGAAGGCGATGCCCTGACCGTCGAGCCCGAAGGTGCGGTCGAGGATCCGGCCGATCGCCTGTCCGCCGGACAGGTCGCCGAGGTAGCGGGTGTAGTGGTGGGCGGCGAAGAGGCCGCCCCAGGCGGCGCTGGCGAGCACCCGGTCGCGGTACGCCGCGGCGCCGGGGGAGTCGACCGTGCGGGGACCGCCGGGCAACCAGTGGTCGAGGTCCGCGTCGATCGCGGAGAGCCGCTCCAGGACCGGGTCGTGGACCGCGGCGACCGCCGGGTCGTCCAGGTGGGCGCGAGCGGTCGACTCGAGGGCGTCGTAGACCTCGCGCAGGCGCAGCAGATAGGCGGTGTAGCCGGCTTCGTTGATGCGACCGGCCAGCAGCTCGGACATGAAGTCGGAGTGCTCGGCGGCCTCGTGCTCGGCCTGCGACCCGACCCGCATCGCCGTCGACAGGGACGGCTGGAGGTCGCCGGACTCGGTGCTCGGGTGCTGCTCGATGACGGTCATGGGGGCTCCCGCGGGGTCGTGGAGGGCCTGCGTCGGCCGGAGGCAGAAGCCTGACACATTGTCAGCATGATCGTGACACTTCGTCAGGAACGGTCTGGACCAGTGAGGTTAGGCAATCCTTAGCAATGTTAGCCTGGCCTGACTTGTGACTGCCAGCAGGAGACCCCAGATGACCGGCCACCGGCCACGATCGCGCCCGCGGCGCCACGCTTACGCGCTGTGGGCACCGACGGTGCTCGCGCTGATCGCGCTGCTCGCCGGCTGCGGCGTCGACCGACCTGATGAGACGAGCGCTCGGTCGTCGGCCGCGCCCGGCGCCGGTGCGCCCGCACTGGCCGACGTCGTCCCCCTCGCCGACGCGCGGGCGTGGGACGGCCCGTCCTCCGCGGTCGTCGGGGACGACGAGGTCGACCCGGTGGCGAGCCCGACGCCCGAGCTGCCGGTCACGGTGACCGACGCGCAGGGCACCGAGGTGAGCGTCACCGACGTGAGCCGGGTCCTCGCCCTCGACGTCTACGGCACCCTCTCCCGCACCGTCTTCGAGCTGGGACTGGGTGACCGGGTCGTCGGTCGTGACGTGTCGACGCAGTTCGCCGAGGCCGCCGACCTGCCGCTGGTCACGCAGAACGGCCACGACCTCAACGCGGAGGCCATCCTCGAGCTCGACCCGACGGTGATCCTCACCGACACCTCGCTGGGCCCCTTCGACGTGGTGCTCCAGATGCGCGACGCCGGCATCCCGGTCGTCGTGCTCGACGCGCACCGGGGTCTGGACAACGTCGACGACCTCACCGCCGCCGTGGCGACCGCCCTCGGCGTGCCTGCGGCGGGCGAGGCTCTGGTCGCCCGGACGGCTGCCGAGGTCGACGACGTGCGCTCCGCGATCGCCGCGGTCGCACCGCAGGCCGAGACCGACCGACTGCGCACGGTCTTCCTCTACGTGCGCGGCCAGTCCGGCGTCTACTACATGTTCGGCGAGGGCTCGGGAGCCGACTCGTTGATCGACGCCCTGGGTCTCTACGACGTCGCCGACGAGATCGGCTGGGACGGCATGAAGCCGGTCACCGACGAGGGGATCATCGCCGCCCAGCCCGATGTGGTGCTGATGATGACCGGCGGGCTCGAGTCGGTCGGCGGCGTCGACGCCCTCGTCGAGCGGCTGCCCGCGCTCGCGAGCACCCCCGCCGGCGAGCACCGGCGCTTCGTCGACATGGAGGACTCCGAGATCCTCGGGTTCGGCCCGCTCACGGCATCGGTGCTCAACGCCCTCGCGGTGGCGATCTACGCACCCGAGGCGCTGTCGTGACGCTGATGGCGGAGTCCGCGACCCCGCTCGACTCGACCCACGGCGTACGCCTGCGCGGCGTCGCCGGCCGGATCGGGCTGCTCGGCGGGCTGGCGGTCGCGCTGCTCGCGGCGCTGGTCGTCGCCGCCGGCCACGGTCAGCTCGACGTCGCACCGTCGGAGGTGATCGGCTCGGTGCTGCACCGCGTCGGACTCGACCTCGGGCCGGTGCCGGCCCATCCCCAGGGTGAGACGACGCTGTGGAACGTGCGCTTCCCGCGCGTGGTGATGGCGGCGATCGCGGGTGCCGCGCTGGCGACCGGGGGAGCGCTGATGCAGGGCGTCTTCGGCAACCCGCTCGCCGAGCCCGGGGTCGTCGGGGTGTCGTCGGGGGCCGCGGTCGCAGCCGCCTCCGTGATCGTCTTCGACCTCACCTTCGCCGGCACCTGGACGATCGCGATCTGCGCCTTCGCCGGGGGCCTCGTGACCACCATGCTCGTCTACGTGATGTCTCGCGACGGCGGGCGCACCGAGGTCGTCACGCTCGTGCTCACCGGGATCGCGCTCAACGCGATGACCAGCGCCGGGCTGGCGTTCCTCCTCTTCCTCGGCGACCAGCAGGCCCGCGAGGAGATCGTCTTCTGGACCCTCGGCAGCCTCAACGGCTCGCGGTGGGAGTACGTCGGCGTCGTCGCCCCGCTCGCCGGCGCCGGCCTGGTCGCGGCGATCCTGCTCTCGCGCCAACTCGACCTGCTGGCCCTCGGGGACCGCGCCGCGCGTCACGTCGGTGTCGACGTCGAGCGGCTGCGCCTGATGACGATCGTCGTCGTCGCCGTGCTCACCGCCGCCGCCGTGTCGTTCTGCGGGATCATCGCCTTCGTCGGGCTCGTCGTCCCCCACCTGATCCGGTTGATCGCCGGCCCCGGCCACCGGCTGCTGATCCCGGCCAGTGCCCTGGGCGGCGCCGTCCTGCTGGTCGTCGCCGATCTCTGGGCACGCACGGCGATCGCCTACGCCGACCTGCCGATCGGCATGCTC
>WLIH01000320.1 GCA_009702305.1 Actinomycetota bacterium
AGGGCAACTACGAGGTCAACATCGAGGTGATCGACGAGGGGCTCGCGAGCACGCTCGAGGAGATCTTCCTGCTCGACCAGTCGCACTGCCTCGAGCTCACCAGCTCGGAGTGGGAGGCGCGCGACCTGCACCGCAAGTTCACGGAGTTCGTGCTCGGCCCGCTCCGGCCGCTGCTCTGACGATCCACACCCATGCGGCAAGATCGAGCGCGAGCCGGGTCGGTCGCGATGGTGACACCGGCCGAGTTTTCGATACCATCGGTATTCACGGGTCGCCGCCCACGCGGAGGCCCTGGTCAGCGAGGAGGGCTGATGGTCCGCACACGTCCGGAGCGGGCGGCCGTGCGCCAGGAGGTGCTGGTCGCGGCACGGGAGGTCTTCGCCGACCTCGGCTACCACCGCGCCTCCCTGGATGCGATCGCCCAGCGCGCCGGCTACTCCAAGGGTGCCGTCTACTCCAACTTCGCCAGCAAGGACGACCTCTTCTTCGAGCTGCTCGGGGCCGAGCTCGCGACGATGACCGAGGCGCTGACAACCGGGGTCGCGGCCACCCGCGACCGGGACACCGATCTCTACCTCGTCGCCGCGGCGCTGCTCGCGATGGCCGAGGACGGTCGGGCTCAGCTGATCTTCTCCGAGTTCCGCGCCCACGCCGCCCGCGAGCCCGCGCTGGCCGCGCGCCTCGGCGAGGTGCGCACGACGCTGGTCGACGCCGCGGCCCGCCGGGTCCAGGCCGAGGCGGACGCGCAGGGTCTGGCGTTGAGCATGAGCGCCCACGACGCGGCCACGATCCTGCTGACCCTCTCCAACGGCCTGGCCCTGGAGCACGTCGGCAACGAGCCCGGGCAGGTGATCGCCGTCGAGAGCCTCGCCGTGGTCATCGGCAGCCTCGTGGTCCCCCGCCCCGACGCACCACCATCGTCCGACCCCCAGGAGTGATCCCGATGTCCCGTACCCCCGTCCCCAGCTTCGAGGGCCGTCAGGTCTTCCTGACCGGGGCCGCCAGCGGCATCGGCCGCGCGACCGCCGTGCTGGCAGCGGCCGAGGGCGCGACCGTGCACCTCACCGACATCCGCGAGGCAGACCTGGAGGCGACGGCCGCCGAGATCCGCGCGGCCGGCGGCCGGGTGGGCCTGGTCGCGGCGGCCGACATCTCCGACTTCGAGGCGGTCCGCGACCTGGCCCAGCGCCTCACCGACGAGCACGGCGCGATGGATGTCGTGATGAACATCGCCGGCATTTCGACCTGGGGCACGGTGCAGGGACTGGAGAACTCCCACTGGCGCGACCTCGTCGAGGTCAACCTGATGGGTCCGATCCACGTGCTCGAGACCCTCGTCCCCCCGATGATCGCGGCTCGACGTGGCGGCCATGTCGTCAACGTCTCGTCGGCCGCCGGACTGATCGGGATGCCGTGGCACGCCGCCTACAGCGCCACGAAATTCGGCCTACGCGGCGTCTCCGAGGTGCTGCGCTTCGACCTCTACCGACACCGGATCGGCGTCAGCCTGGTCTGCCCCGGTGGGGTGGACACGGGCCTGACCGAGACCATCACCATCGCCGGCGTCGACGGCACGGACCCGCGCTTCGCGAAGGCCCAGGCGCGTTTCAAGAAGCGAGCGGTGACGCCCGAGCAGGCCGCCCGCTCGATCCTCGACGGCGTGACGAAGAACCGCTACTGGGTCTACACCTCGACCGACATCCGCCTGGCCTTCGCCCTGCAGCGCTTCGCGCCGTGGGCCTACGTGCCGCTGATGCGCCAGTTCAACGCCACCGCCAACAAGGTGCTCCCCCAGGTGAGCAAGGCCGTGGCCAGCGACGGCGTGCGGATCTCCCGGTGACCGAGGTGCGGCCGGCCCCCCACGGCACGGAGGGCGCGCACCGCGCCCGGCTGGCACCGGCGACCAGGGCCGACGTCGGCCGCCTCGTGTGGGCCTTCGCCGGCCTCGCCGGCCGCAAGACCGGCACCGAGCCCCCGGCGATCTTCTTGACCCTGGGCCGCACCCGGGGCCTCTTCTGGGGCTGGCTGCACTTCGCCGGCCGGCTGATGCCCGGCGGCACTCTCCCACGTCGGGAGAGCGAGCTCGTGATCCTGCGGGTGGCGACGCTCGCCGACAGCGCCTACGAGCGGGCACACCACCGCCGCCTCGGCCGCGCGGCCGGACTGAGCCACGACGAGATCGACCGGGTCGAGCTCGGCGCGGACGCGCCGGGCTGGTCGACTCGCGATGCCCTGCTGCTGCGCGTCACCGACGAGCTGCACCGCGACCGCGACCTGTGCGACGAGACCTGGGCCGAGCTGCGGGCCGAGCTCGACGAGCGCAGCGCGATCGAGCTGCTGCTGCTGATCGGCCACTACGAGATGCTCGCGACCACGCTGCACACGCTGCGGCTCACCCCGGATCGCCCCCGCCGCTGACCCACCCACCGCCGAGCCGGCTCGGCGCGTGAGCCGATCAGCGGTTGATCGGGCCGGGGGCGTGGGCGGCCCCGCGCCACGGGGCGCCCGTGCCTGAGCAGCGACCGTCGAGGTAGAGCGGCTCGCGCTCCACACTGGTCGGGTCACCCGGCTCCTGGCCCTCGTAGGTGCACTGTGCCTGGCCGACGAGGTACAGATTGACCCGCAACCAGCCGTTGTCGAACGCGTTCGCGAAGCTGCGGGTGCCGTAGGGCAGCTCCTCCAGGGTCCGGCGCAGCTGCGGCTCGCGGTCGTAGGCGATGTCGGTGCCCCGCACCAAGGTGTCGAGGAAGCGCGGCAGGATCGTGCCGAGGTCGTCGATGAGCAGGCCCACGGTGCGGAAGTCTCCCGGCGCCCGCGCCAGGATCTGGCGGAACTCCGGGTTGAAGTCGCGCAGGAACGACGCCAGGCGCACGGCTGAGCCGGAAAAACGGCGTAGGTCGTCACGATGGGCGGCGAGCACCTCGCCGACCTCACGCCCGCTCTCCAGCAGCTGGCGGGTCTGCGGCCAGTGCTCGTCGAGGCTGGTCGAGAGGTCGTCAGTGGCGGTGAGCAGCCGCTCCAGGTCGTCGCCCGTGCCGCTGACGGCGAGGCTGGTCTCCTTGAGCACGGTGCGCAGGTCGTCCTGGTCGACGCGGCTCACGACGTTGTCGAGCGATGCGACAGCCTGGGCCACCGAGACCGGCACGTCGGTCGCCGTGCCCTCCACCACGTCACCGTCACTGAGGTACGGCCCGTCCGCGGAGTCCGGACGGAAGTCGAGGTACTGCTCCCCCACGGGTGACAGACTCCGCACGGTCGCGGCGGTGTCGCGCGGCACTTTGGCTCCATCACGTAGCCGGATCGTGGCGATGACGCCGCCGTCAGGGTCGACGCGCAAGGCCTCGACCGTCCCGACCCGGACCCCTCGGTACGACGCGGGCGAGCCCTCGTAGAGGCCGCCCGTGCGCGGCAGCTGGACACTGACCTGGTCCGGACGGTGGGTGATCGGGATGTCCAGCACCGACGAGAGCAGATAGCCCAGGGTGACCATGAAGGTCAGCAGCACACCGATGGCCGAGCGGGTCAGCCGGTCGGTCAGCAGGCCCGTGGCACGCGAGGCGAGGCTCATCGGGCCACCCCCGGGAGTCCCGTCGAGCCGGTCGTCTGACGGAAGAGACCCGGCCAGCCGATGAGATCGCCGACATCGTCGAGCGCGTCGTCGATCACGCCCCCGAGCCCGGCACCGCGGCCGCCCTCATCACCGCGGCCACCCTTGCCATCCTCGCCGCCCGGCACGTCCGGCAGCTGCGGCCCGGGCGGGCCCTCGAGCGCGGTGGCGGCATTGAGCTTGGTCATCAGGTTGAGGTAGTACGTCGGGCTGGCGGTGTCGGCCTTGAGGGCGAAGTCGCTGATCGCATCGAGCCCGGGCACCAGCTGGTCCTTGATGGAGAGCACCTTGTCGAGGACGGGCCCGAGCTCGACGACGATCGTCGTGAAGTCCTCGCGGGTGCGGCGCACCAGGGCGTCGGCCGTGACCGCCAAGCCGTCGGTGGTGCGCAGCAGCCGCACCAGTCCATCGGTGTTGTCGGTCAGCGTCTTGGCCGCGGGGCGCAGATCGCGCAGGGCTGCGTTGATCGTGGCCTCACGCTCGTTGAGGACACGCGACGCTCCGGCCAGCGCGTCGAGACTGCGGTCGATCTCGCGGGTGCTGCGCAGGGCAGCGGCCAGGAAGCGGTCGGTCTGGCCCAAGAAGCCTCGGGTGGCGTCGACTCGCCCGTC
>WLIH01000321.1 GCA_009702305.1 Actinomycetota bacterium
CGTGGTCGAGGCGGGTCTCGGGCTCGGTGTAGAAGACCAGCGGGACCTGGTACAGCTCGGCCTCCGCCGTGCCGTCAGCGGGGCCGTCGGCGTAGGTCACCTCGACGAGATGAATCAGCACGCGTGGCCCGTCGAGCACGGCGCCCGGCACCTC
Source organism: Actinomycetota bacterium (assembly GCA_009702305.1). Taxonomy (GTDB): domain Bacteria; phylum Actinomycetota; class Actinomycetes; order Propionibacteriales; family Nocardioidaceae; genus Nocardioides. Next base: position 155 of record WLIH01000321.1, read on the forward strand.
GCCGACCACCCGCACGCCCGTGACGGCGTACGGCCTGCCCTTCCCGCCGAACCACCTCGTGCGCTCGAGGTAGTCGGCCAGGGTCTGCGGATCGATGTGGTCCACGCGGTGGTCGGGGGTCACAGCAGTTGCCCCTCCTCGGGGTGGTCGGGGGCGGTGAGCCGGAACCAGTAGAAGCCGTAGGCGCCCAGGGTCAGCAGGTAGGGCAGCTCGCCGACCCGCGGGAAGGGCACACCTCCCAGGAGCTCGACGGGCACCATGCCCTCGAACTCGCGCAGGTCGAGCTCGACCGGCTGGGAGAAGCGCGAGAGGTTGTTGACGCAGAGGATGACGTCGCGCTCGCCGTCGACGCCGATGTGCTCGCGCACGTAGGACAGCACGCTCGGGTTCGAGCCGCCGAGGTCGGTGAAGGAGCCGAGACCGAAGGCGTCGTGGCGGCGCCGGGCCTGGATCATCCGTCGGGTCCAGTGCAGCAGCGAGGACGGGTTCTCCAGCTGGGCCTCGACGTTGACGCTCTGGTATCCGTAGACCGGGTCCTGGATCGCCGGCAGGAAGAGCTTGCCGGGCGTCGCGGAGGAGAAGCCGGCGTTGCGGTCGGGAGTCCACTGCATCGGCGTCCGGACGCCGTCGCGGTCACCGAGCCAGATGTTGTCGCCCATGTCGATCTCGTCGCCGTAGTAGAGCACCGGCGATCCCGGCAGCGACAGCAGCAGGGCGGTGAACAGCTCGATCTGGTTGACGTCGTTGTCGAGCAGCGGAGCCAGCCGACGACGGATGCCGATGTTGGCCTTCATCCGCGGGTCCTTGGCGTACTCGTTCCACATGTAGTCGCGGTCGTCGTCGCTGACCATCTCGAGGGTGAGCTCGTCGTGGTTGCGAAGGAAGATGCCCCACTGGCAACCGTCGGGGATGGGCGGCGTCTGCTCGAGGATCTCCGAGATCGGGAAGCGCGACTCGCGACGCACCGCCATGAAGATGCGCGGCATCACCGGGAAGTGGAAGCACATGTGGCACTCGTCGCCACCGGACTCGAAGTCGCCGAAGTAGTCGACGACGTCGGCCGGCCACTGGTTGGCCTCGGCGAGCAGCACCCGACCGGGGTAGGTGTCGTCGACGAAGCGGCGCACCTTGCGCAGGAACTCGTGGGTCTCTGGGAGGTTCTCCCCGTTGGTGCCCGGACGCTCGTAGAGGTACGGCACCGCGTCGAGCCGGAAGCCGTCGAGACCCATGTCGAACCAGAACGAGATCGCCTCGAGGATCGCGTCGTGGACCGCCGGGTTGTCGTAGTTCAGGTCGGGCTGGTGCGAGAAGAAGCGGTGCCAGAAGTACTGCTGGCGCACCGGGTCCCAGGTCCAGTTCGACGGCTCGGTGTCGACGAAGATGACCCGGGCGTCCTGGTAGAGCTCGTCGGTGTCGGACCAGACGTAGAAGTCGCCGTACGGTCCGTCGGGGTCCTCGCGGCTGGCCTGGAACCACGGGTGCTGATCGCTGGTGTGGTTCATGACGAAGTCGATGATCACGCGGATGCCGCGCTGGTGGGCGGCGTCGAGGAAGTGGTGGAAGTCTTCGACGGTGCCGGCCTCGGGGAGGATGTTGGTGAAGTCGGCGACGTCGTAGCCCCCGTCGCGCAGCGGCGAGGTGAAGAACGGCGGCACCCACAGGCAGTCGACGCCGAGCCACTCGAGATAGTCGAGCTTCTCCGTCAGTCCCTTGAAGTCGCCGGTGCCGTCGCCGTTGGAGTCACGGAACGAGCGGACCATGACCTCGTAGAAGACGGCGGTCTTGAACCAGTCGGGTGTCGTGCTCAGCTCGGTCACCGGGTCCTCCTCACGGTCAGGATGTGCGCGGGCTCGTGATGGGGGTCGAGCCGGACGTAGTTGTGCTGGCTCCAGCTCCAGTCCTGCCCCGTGATCTCGTCGTGAACCCCGAACGACTCACCCCACTCGATCCCGAGGGCGGGCAGGTCGAGGTGGACCGTGGTCTCCCGGGTCCCGTGCGGGTCGAGGTTGATCACCACGATGACGGTGTCGTCGCCCGAGCTCTTGCTGAAGACCAGCACGTTCTCGTCGTCGCTCGAGTGGACCACCACGTTGCGCAGCTGACGCAGGGACAGGTGCTGGCGACGGATCTCGTTGAGCCGGGTGAGGTACGGCGCGAGCGTGCGGCCCTCCGCCGTCGCCGCCTCCCAGTCGCGCACACGGATCTGGAACTTCTCGGAGTCGAGGTACTCCTCGCTGCCCGGCTTGACCGCCACGTGCTCGAACAGCTCGTAGCCGGCGTAGACGCCCCAGGTGGGGGAGCCGGTCGCCGCGAGCGCGGCCCGGATCTTGAACGCCGCCGGGCCGCCGTACTGCAGGAACGCGTGCAGGATGTCGGGGGTGTTGACGAAGAAGTTCGGCCGCATCAGGTGGTCGGTCTCCGACGACAGCTCGAGGAGGTACTCCTCGATCTCCCACTTCGCGGTGCGCCAGGTGAAGTAGGTGTACGACTGGTGGAAGCCGATCGCGCCGAGCCCGCGCATCATGGCCGGCTTGGTGAAGGCCTCGGCCAGGAACAGCACGTCCGGGTCGGTGCGCCGCACCTCGCGCAGCAGCCACTCCCAGAACGCCACGGGCTTCGTGTGCGGGTTGTCGACGCGGAAGATGCGTACGCCGTGCGCCATCCAGTGCTTCACGACGCGCAGCACCTCACGGCAGATGCCGTTGGGGTCGTTGTCGAAGTTGATCGGGTAGATGTCCTGGTACTTCTTGGGCGGATTCTCGGCGTAGGCGATCGATCCGTCGGCACGGGTGGTGAAGAACTCCGGGTGCGTCGTCACCCACGGGTGGTCGGGGGCTGCCTGCAGCGCCAGGTCGAGCGCGACCTCGAGGCCGAGCTCGCCGGCGCGCGCGACGAAGGCGTCGAAGTCGGCGAGGGTGCCCAGGTCGGGGTGGACGGCGTCGTGACCGCCGTCCTTCGACCCGATCGCCCAGGGTGAGCCCGGGTCGGCGGGGCCGGGGGTGAGCGTGTTGTTGGGGCCTTTGCGGTTGACCTCGCCGATCGGGTGGATCGGCGGGAGGTACACCACGTCGAAGCCCATCGCGGCGACGGCGTCGAGGCGCTCGGCGGCCGTGCGGAGGGTGCCGCTCGTGACCCGGCCGGTCTTCGGATCCTTGGTGGCTCCCTCCGAGCGTGGGAAGAACTCGTACCAGCTGCCCACCAGGGCGCGCTCGCGGTCGGCGTAGGCCGGGTAGGGACCCTCGACCGTGACCAGCTCGCGCACCGGGTGCGCCGCCAGCAGGGTGGTGAGGGCGGGGTCCTGCAGCACGGCGAGACGGGCGGCAGCGGGGCGCTTGAGGTCGGCGCAGGCCTTGATGGCGCTGGTCAGCAGCGACGTCTCGGCGCGGGCGAGGCCGCCTGCGGCCGTGACCTGCTCGAGGAGCAGCCGGCCCTCCGTGAACATCAGCTCGACGTCGACCCCGGCCGGGATCTTCAGGCCGGCCGCGTGCTGCCAGGTGGCGATCGGGTCGGACCATGCCTGCACCTCGAAGGTCCAGGCACCCACCAGGTCAGGCGTCACCCAGGCCGTGTAGCGCCCCGGCTCCTCGCCGGCCAGCATCCGCACTGGCGCTCGGCGTACGCCGTCGGGAGCGGTGAGCACCACCTCCGCGCCCAAGGCGTCGTGGCCCTCGCGGAAGACGGTCGCCGAGACGGGAAAGGGTTCGCCGACGGTCGCCTTCGCCGACTGGCGACCCAGGTCGACCAGCGGCATGACGTCCATCACGGGAATGCGTCCGACCATGTCTCCACCCAAGCGGGCCGGACCAAACGTGCGCAAGCCGGGGTCTCGATACGCCCACTCGCTGGCGCTCGCGGGCTACTCGACCAGCGAGGATCTCGCGGGGGTCTCGATACGCCCACTCGCTGGCGCTCGCGGGCTACTCGACCAGCGAGGATCGCGCCGGGTCTCGATACGCCCACTCGCTGGCGCTCGCGGGCTACTCGACCAGCGAGGATCTCGCGGGGGTCTCGATACGCCCACTCGCTGGCGCTCGCGGGCTACTCGACCAGC
>WLIH01000322.1 GCA_009702305.1 Actinomycetota bacterium
AACTCGTGTGCACCCGGACCGCCGTCATCGCCCTGCGACGTTCGCCGACCCCGATCGGGGATCGGCCAGCCGGTCGATCGCCCTGATCGTCGTGGTCGCGGGCCTCGCGATCGCGACCTTCGCCCTGACCCACCAGTCGGACCGAGATCGTGCCCGGGATCCGGCGTCGGCGGCCCGCGTGACCGGCTCGCCGACGCCGCCCGACTCGGTGCTGCCCGGCTCGGTGCTGCCCGGCGCGGGGCCGCCCGCCGGGCGCATCGGTCCACCGCCGGTGCAGCTGGAGCTGGCGGACACGACCGTCGAGCTGAGCGCGTGGACCTTCTGCTTCGACGGCGTCTGCGCGGACGGGATCGAGCCGGTCGACCTGGAGCAGGTGGGGAGCCCGGAGTCGATCGTCGTGCGCTTCCCGCTGCCGCGCTGGTCGTTCGAGGCGACGTTCGAGTCCGACCAGGGCGGGTGCACCCGCTCGGTCACCGTCCCGGTGACCCGCACCGGACCCGACACCTTGCGCGTCGACTCGGCGGGAGCAGCCGGCCCGCAGATCGTGACGCTCTTCGGCCGCGACCCCGAGGGCGGGGACCTGGTGGTGTCGTTCGCCTGGGACGCCCCTGTCGCCGGCGACCTGCCGGCGCCCGAGTCCTACGTCGCCGCGCTGAGCGACGCCGGGGACGAGCGGCACGCCTACCCACTCGAGCTGTCGCTCAGCGGACTGGCCGCGACGCCCAAGGAGGTCGTGGCGAGCGTGACGGTGACTGCCGCCGACGGCTCGACCACGACCATCGAGCCGGAGCGGACGGACGCCGCAGACCGCTGCGGCAGCGTCTACCTCACCGGGACCCAGGCCGACTCCGACCCGCTGCTCGCCCTCGGGCCGGGCCCGTACGACTACCGGGTGGATCTCGCGATGGACGGCATGACGTACGTCGGCACGGCGGTGTGGCCGCGAGACGAGCGGCGTGACGAGGCGCCGCTGACCGACCTCAGCTGGAGCCCGGCGCTCCCGGCGTACCAGGGGCATTGACGACCTCCACCTGGATGCTCGAGGCATCGGCGACGGCCTGCTCGAGCACGGAGCGTCGCGGGTCGGGCACCGGCAGCCAGGGACCCACGACGGTGAACCGCAGACGCGGGTCGGCGAGCACCTCGTCGACCGCTCCGTGGTCGCCGCCCGCCACGACGACGCCGCGGTGGTCGCCGAGGATGCGCGCCGCGTGCTCGGCTGCAGCCTCATAGGCCTGGCGCGCCTGGTTGTCGCGTCGGCGGGCGAAGCGCTGCTGACTCTGCCCGCCGGCCTTGGTGCGCCCCTGCACATGACGCTGGCCGACCTTGCTCTCGACCACGTCCGCGCCCGCGAGCAGCGCCACGGCGAAGCCACCCTTGCGGACCAGGAGCACACCCCACTCCCCGGGCGGCACCGCAGCCGCGCCGAACTCGCCGGCGTCGGCCGCGCCGGCGTACGTCGTGGCGAACGGCTGCCGCGCCGCGAACGTCGACCCGTCAGGCGCCCGGCCGAGCAGGTGCCCGTCGCGGACGACCAGATCGCTCCCGCCGTGCCGTGCGGCGAAGTTGGTCGCCCAGCGCTCGAAGCGGGACGCCGGCACGAGCACGGTCATCTCAGCCTCGGTCTCCCACTTGCCAGGGACTTCATGGTGTTGACGGGCATCGCAACCCCTGGCAAGACCAGGGATACCCGGTCGGCCGGGTATCCCGACGGCCAGCGGGCTCCTGTCATGGGGACGATCCAGGTCTCAAGCCGCCCGTCGCGGCCTCGCAGGCTCGGCCGCGGGGCTTCCTCGACCTCGTCACGTCGATGTCGGGCTCGTTCCTCGCCCGGCATCGGCTCAGACGTTGAAGCCGAGGGCGCGCAGCTGCTCGCGGCCGTCGGGCGAGATCTTGTCGGGGCCCCACGGGGGCATCCAGACCCAGTTGATCGCGACGTCGTTGACCAGGCCCTCGAGGGCCGAGTCGGTCTGGTCCTGGATGACGTCGGTCAGCGGGCAGGCCGCGGAGGTGAGCGTCATGTCGATGACCAGGTTGGACTCGGCGTCGATGTGCAGGTCGTAGACCAGGCCGAGGTCGACGACGTTGATGCCGAGCTCGGGGTCGACGACGTCCTTCATCGCCTCGAAGACGTCCTCGCGCGAGACCGTCGTGGTGCCGCCGCCGGCAGCGGGGACCTCGGGCAGGTCTCCGTGGTCGATCGTGCTCTCGCTCATCGGTGGGTCTCCTCGGGTTGTGAGCCGGCGCCGGCCTGAGCCGTCGCGTCCTTCCAGGCCATCCATGACAGTAGTGCGCACTTCACGCGCGCCGGGAACTTCGCGACCCCGGCGAAGGCGATGCCGTCCTCCAGCACGTCCTCGTCGGGCTCGACGGTGCCCTTGCCCTGCATCAGGGTCAGGAACGTCTCGTGCACGCTCATCGCCTCGGCCACCGGCTTGCCGATCACCAGGTCGGCCATCACGGAGGCGGACGCCTGCGAGATCGAGCAGCCCACGGCGTCGTACGACACGTCGGCGACCCGCCCGTCCTCGACGTGCACCCGCAGCGTCACCTCGTCGCCGCAGGTCGGGTTGACGTGGTGCACCTCGGCCTCGTAGGGCTCGCGGAGTCCGGCGTGGTGCGGGTTCTTGTAGTGGTCCAGGATGATCTCCTGGTAGAGCGAGTCCAGATCGGTCGACACGTCTCATCCCACCTTGAAGTACGAACGGGTGTAGTGGAGCCCCTCGACGAGGGCATCGATCTCGGCCGGCGTCGTGTAGAGGTACGACGACATCCGGGTCGAGCTCTGCACCCCGAAGCGGGCGTGCGCGGGCCGCGCGCAGTGGTGTCCGGCGCGCACGGCGATGCCGCGCACGTCGAGCACCTGGGCGACGTCGTGCGGGTGCACCCCGTCGACCTCGAAAGCGATGGCCCCGCCGCGCTGCGCGGCGTCGAGCGGACCGAGGACCCGCAGTCCCGGCACCGTGGCGAGCCCGTCGAGGGCGTACGCCGTGATGGCGCGCTCGTGCTCGTGGATCGCGTCCAGCCCGACCGCGGCGAGGTAGTCGACCGCTGCGCCCAGGCCGATCGCCTCGACGATCGGCGGCGTGCCGGCCTCGAACTTGTGCGGGATGGCGGCATAGGTCGAGCTCTCCATGCGGACCGTCTCGATCATCTCCCCCCCGCCGAGGAACGGCGGCAGCTGCTCGAGCACGTTGCGCGCGCCCCACAGCACGCCGATGCCCGTGGGGCCGACGACCTTGTGGCCGGTGAAGACCAGGAAGTCTGGCCGCTCCGCTGGGTCGAACCCGGCCAGGTCGATCGGCAGCTGCGGCGCGGCCTGCGAGGCGTCGACGACGACCAGCGCGCCGACCTCGTGGGCGCGTCGGGTGATCGCGGCGACAGGGTTGATGGTGCCGAGGGCGTTGGAGACCCAGGTGAACGAGACCACCTTGGTGCGCTCGGTGATCAGCGCGTCGATGTCGCTCAGGTCGAGGTGGCCGTCCTCGGTCAGGCCGAACCACCGCAGCGTGGCGCCGGTGCGCTCGGTGAGCAGCTGCCACGGCACGATGTTGGAGTGGTGCTCCATCTCGGTGATGACGATCTCGTCGCCCGGGCCGACCTGCAGCGGACCGCGAGCCCAGGCCAGCGTGTTGGCGACCAGGTTGAGGGCTTCGGAGGCGTTCTTCGTGAAGATCACCTCGTCGCGCTCGGGCGCCCCGATGAACGCCGCCACCTTGTCGCGCCCGGCCTCGAACGCCTCCGACGCCTCCGCGCCGAGCTGGTGCATCGCCCGGGCGACGTTGGCGTTGTGGCGCTCGAGGTGGTCGACCATCGCGTCGATCACGACCTGCGGCTTCTGCGAGGTGTTGGCGCTGTCGAGGTAGACCAGCGGCAGCCCGTCCGCGAGCGTCCGCTCGAGGATCGGGAAGTCGGCGCGGATCACCTCCAGCTCGGGCAGGAGGCCCGCGAGGCGGACGGGCGTGGTGGTCATCGTCAGACCGTCGCGTTCACGTACTTGTCGTAGCCCTCGGCCTCGAGCTGCTCGGCGAGCTCGGGTCCACCCTGCTCGGCGATCTTGCCGTTGACGAAGACGTGCACGTAGTCGGGGGTGATGTAGCGCAGGATGCGCGTGTAGTGCGTGATCAGCAGGACGCCCTTGCCCTCCTGGGCGCGGAAGCGGTTGACGCCCTCCGAGACGATCTTCAGCGCGTCGATGTCGAGGC
>WLIH01000323.1 GCA_009702305.1 Actinomycetota bacterium
GTCCCGGTCTCGACACGGCGGTCACGACCTCGTCCCTCGGTCGTGCGCCTCGCTCGACCACCATCATCGCGTCCGCTGGCGCGTCCGCGATCTCGACACGGCGGTCACGACCTCGTCCCTCGGTCGTGCGCCTCGCTCGACCACCATCATCGCGTCCGCTGGCGCGTCCGCGATCAGTGGAAGAAGTGCCGGGTGCCGGTGAAGTACATCGTCACGCCGGCGGCCTGGCAGGCCTCGATGGTGAGGGCGTCGCGCACCGAGCCGCCGGGCTGCACGATCGCGGTGACGCCGGCATCGATGAGGATCTGCGGCCCGTCCTCGAAGGGGAAGAAGGCGTCGGAGGCAGCGACCGAGCCGGGCGCACGCTCGCCGGCCCGCTGCACGGCGAGCTTGCAGGAGTCGACCCGGTTGACCTGGCCCATGCCGACGCCGACCGATGCGCCGTCCTTGGCCAGCAGGATCGCGTTGGACTTCACCGAGCGGCAGGCACGCCAGGCGAAGGCGAGGTCGGCCAGCACCTCCGCGCTCGCCGCCTCGCCGGTCGCGAGCGTCCAGGTCGACGGGTCGTCGCCGTCGGCGTCCACGCGGTCGACCTGCTGCTGGAGCAGACCGCCGGAGATCTGGCGGAACTCGAAGCCCGCCTCGTCGTCCTGGTCGGCGGAGGACACCAGGATGCGGATGTTCTTCTTGCCCTGCAGCACCTCGACGGCGCCGTCGTCGTACGCCGGGGCGACGATCACCTCGGTGAACACCTCGGCGACCTGCTGGGCCATCTCGACGGAGACGGGGCGGTTGACCGCGATGACGCCACCGAAGGCGGAGACCGGGTCGCACTCGTGCGCGCGACGGTGCGCCTCGGCCACGTCGGCGCCGACGGCGATGCCGCACGGGTTGGCGTGCTTGATGATCGCGACGGCCGGCTCGTGGAAGCCGTTGGCGGCACGGCGGGCCGCCTCGGTGTCGAGGTAGTTGTTGTAGGACATCTCCTTGCCGTGCAGCTGCTCGGCGCCGGCCAGACCGCTGCCGCTCCCGTCGGTGTAGAGGGCGGCGACCTGGTGGGGGTTCTCGCCGTAGCGCAGGTCGGCGCTCTTCGTGTACGTCGCGCCGGCCCAGGCGGGGAAGCAGGAGTCCTCCGACTGCTCGACCAGGGTCGAGCTCATCCACGACGCCACCTCGACGTCGTAGGACGCGGTGTGGGTGAACGCCTCGGCGGCCAGCGCCTTGCGCTCCTCGAGGGTGAAGCCGCCGGCGGCGACCGCGGCGAGCACGTCGTCGTAGCGGGCCGGCGTGGTCACGATCGCGACCGAGGGGTGGTTCTTCGCGGCCGCGCGGACCATCGAGGGCCCGCCGATGTCGATCTGCTCCACGCACTCGTCGGGGGCCGCGCCCGAGGCCACCGTCTCGGTGAACGGGTAGAGGTTGGAGACGACGAGGTCGAAGGGCTCGACGCCGAGCTCGGCGAGCTGCGCCACGTGGGAGTCGAGGCGGCGGTCGGCCAGGATGCCCGCGTGCACCCGCGGGTGCAGGGTCTTGACCCGGCCGTCGAGGCACTCCGGGAAGCCGGTGAGGTCCTCGACCTTGGTGACGGGCAGGCCGAGGCGCTCGATCAGCGCAGCGGACCCACCGGTCGACACGAGCGCGACGCCGGCGTCGTGCAGGCCGCGGACCAGGCCCTCGAGGCCGGCCTTGTCGTAGACGGAGACGAGCGCGCGCTTGATCGGGACACGGTTGTCGGACACAGAGAACTCCTCGGGTGGAGGAGCACCCAGGCGTTCGATGCTCCCGACGTCACTCCCTGGTGGTCAACCCACCTGCGCCAGTCGTGGAGACCCCAGCATATCGAGGTTTCAGGCCCCGAAGTTTCAGGCCCCGAAGCGCACCCGTCGGCCGTCGACCGTGAAGCCCTCGCGCGAGAGCCGGCCGACCACGTCGACCAGCATCGACCGCTCGGCGACCTTGATCCGGTCGTGCAGCGACTCGGCCGTGTCGTCGTCCTCGACCGGCACCGTCGTCTGGGCGACGATGACGCCGGTGTCGACCCCGGCGTCCACCACGAAGAGCGTCGCCCCGGTGACCTTCACGCCGTACTCGAGCGCATCGGCCGGGCCGCGCATCCCCGGGAACGCCGGCGACAGCGCCGGATGGGTGTTGAGGGTGCGGCCTCCGAAGCGCTCCAGGAAGTCGGCGCCGACGAGCTTCATGAAGCCGGCCAGCACGACGAGGTCCGGTGCGTGCTCGGCGACCGAGGCGGCCAGGGCGGCGTCCCAGGCCGCCCGCGAGTCGAAGTCCGCGATCCGGTGCACGAACGTCGCGACGCCGGCGCGCTCGGCGCGGGCCAGGCCCTCGACACCGTCGCGGTCGGCGCCCACGGCCACGATCTCGGCGCCGTAGGCCGGATCGGCGCAGGCATCGAGCAGGGCCTGCAGGTTGGTGCCGGCACCCGAGACCAGCACGACCAGGCGCGCAGGGGCGGAGGGCGTCAGCACGCCCGGCACTCTAGTGGCCGGTGAGGTCGCGGGCTGCGCGGCGCTGCCAGGCGGTCACGATCAGGCCGCCGATCAGGCCGCCTAGGCCGAAGGACGTGATGGCGTGCACCAGCACGTCGCCGGCCATCGGGGCGACGTCGCGCATCCGGCCCGGTCCGACGGCACCGCCCGCGACCGCCGCCAGCACCGCGAAGACGATGCCCGCTCCGGCGCCGCCGACGCAGCCGCGCAGCGCCCCCTCGTCCCAGCGCAGGGTCGGCATCCGGCGCTGGGCCTGCACGGCGCCGAGGGCGCCCACCAACGGCGGCAGCGCGACGAGGCCGGCGGTCCAGCCCGGCGGCGTGCCGTTGTCGGGCAGGGCGGCCAGCAGGGGGAACATCGGGAGCGGTCCGAGCACCACGGCGCTCGGCGACACGAGGGTGCCGACACCCATCGAGAAGCCCGGCCCCAGCAGATAAGAGCCGGAGAACGCGACCGCGTTGGGCACCACGAGCAGGCTGAGCAGGACGAAGAGCGTCGCGTCGGCGGCGTCGGTGTGCAGCTGGGACAGGATGTTGGCGGCGGTGTCGACGTCGACGACCAGCGCGGCCACGAAGCCGGACGCCGCCACGGCGAGCCAGGTGAGCAGGATCCGCCGCGCGGTGGCCGCGGCGGCCAGCAGCGTCGGCGGCACGTAGGTCGACCAGATGGCCGCGCGACCGGAGCCCACGGCGAGCCCGCTGCCCCCGAAGATCACGCCCAGGACGATCGACCACCGCACCACGGCGCCGGTGTCGGGGGCGGTCGAGGCCGTGGCGGTCAGCGACGACACGACGACCGCCACCACGGCGTACCCGGAGACGAAGAGTCCGAGCGCCATCGGCACCGTCCAGTCGCGCTCGCCGTCGCCGATGCGGTCGGCGTCGGGGCCGTGCCCGGAGATGGCGTCACCGACCCGGTGCCCGACTCGCCACAGCGACCAGGCGCAGAGCAGGGTGACCCCGAGCGGCACCGCCGTCACGGCCGTGCCGGTGACGTGGACGCCCGAGCCGTGGCCCATCAGCCAGCCGAGCGCACCGGTGCGCAACCCGTCGCGCGGCGTGCCGTGGGCGCCCGCGTCGGTGAGGAACCAGCCGACGACCCCCAAGGCGACGCAGACCAGCAGCGTCGTGCCTGCGGCGAGGGCTCCGCCCAGCGTCGCCACCGCGGTCAGCGGCCGCTGGTGACGCCGGTCGCCGGGGCTCGACGGTGCCCCGGCACGTGGTCGCGCGGAGGGCAGCAGGGAGGTCATGGCCTCGTCATCATCGCCCGGCGCAGCGCCCGGACGCAGCCGCCACGCCGGTTCGCCGACACGTGCGGGCTCGCGTACCTTGGGCCGGGCCATGAGGGATCCCGACGAGTTCGACGAGTTCTACAAGCAGACGCGCGAGCGCCTGCTGCTGCAGACCTACGCGCTCACCGGAGACCTCACCGCTGCCCGGAGCGCGGTGCGCGACGCCTTCGTGGTCGGCTGGCACCACTGGCGCAAGGTGTCGCAGTACGACGACCCGGAGACCTGGGCGCGACCGCACGCCTGGGCGCACGCCCAGCGCCGCCACACCGCGCGGCTGTGGCACCGCGAGAAGGGACTCGACCCGGAGCTGCGCGCCACCCTCGAGGCGCTCGCCAGGCTCACCGTCCCCCAGCGCAAGGTGCTCCTCCTGACCCACCTCGCCGCCGTCTCGATGCGCGA
>WLIH01000324.1 GCA_009702305.1 Actinomycetota bacterium
GCCCGTCTCGACGAGGTGCGGCCCGACCTCGAGGGCCAACACGGCATGGCGATGCACCGGCTGCTGCGCGATCTCGACCTCGTGGCCGTCGCGGCGCTCGACCGCGAGCACCGCGACGTCGACACCTGGGACGACCTGCGCGACCTCCGCGAGGGGTAGGGGTTGCGGGACCCCGGGTGGTCTGGTCACCCTGGGGCGATGAACCTCCACGACTGGATCGACGAGCTCTGCGACGTCCTCGATGTGGACGCCGAGGTCGACGAGGCGCTGGTCCTTGACCTGGCCCGCGTCGCGGCCCACCAGGTGACGCGCCCGGCCGCCCCCATCACGACGTACCTGCTCGGGCTGGCCGCCGGGCTGCAGGGCGCCGACACCGAGACGGTCGAGCGATTGGCAGCGCGCGCCCAGGCGCTCGCCGAGGGGTGGGACCGTCCGGCGGACGCGCCCGACCCGGTCGCGGTGGCCGAGGTGGAGGTCCCCGACGACCGCGGGGTCGACCACACCGGAGACCTGCGCGACCTCTGAGACGACGTCCCCCTGCGCCACATGAGCCCCAGGGATGCCCGACAAGGAGCGCCATCGAACCCTCGACCTAGGGTGGCTTGCATGCGTGCCGTCATCGCCCAGGGGACCGGCGGTCCCGAGGTCCTCTCCGTCGCCGAGGTGCCCGACCCCGAGCCGGGTCCGAGCGAGGTGCTGGTCCGGGTCGCGGCGGCGGGGCTCAACCGCGCCGACCTGCTGCAGCGCCGCGGCTTCTACCCGCCGCCGCCCGGGGCCTCCGACGTCATCGGCATGGAGTGCAGCGGCACGGTCGTCGGGCTGGGCGCGGGCGTCACCCAGTGGGCCGTGGGCGACGAGGTGTGCTGCCTGCTCGCCGGCGGTGGGTACGCCGACCTGGTCGTCGTGCCGGCCGGGCAGGTGATGCCGGTGCCGGCCGGCATCGACCTGGTCACCGCTGCGGCGCTGCCCGAGGTGGCGGCGACCGTCTGGTCGAACGTCTTCATGGTCGCCGGCCTGCGACCCGGGGAGAGCCTGCTGGTGCACGGCGGCGCCGGCGGCATCGGCACCTTCGCGATCCAGCTCGCCTCCGCGCTGGGAGCGCGGGTCCTCACCACGGGCGGCACGGCCGAGAAGCTCGCGACCTGCGCCTCGCTGGGCGCCGACGTCACCATCGACTACCGGGAGCAGGACTTCGTCGAGGTGGTCGGCGAGGCGACCGACGGGGCGGGGGTCGACGTCATCCTCGACAACATGGGGGCGAAGTACCTCATGCGCAACGTCGCCGCGCTCGCCACCGAGGGCCGGCTCGTCGTGATCGGGATGCAGGGCGGCACCAAGGCCGAGCTCGATCTCGGTGCCCTGCTGGCCAAGCGAGCAGCCGTGATCGCCACGTCGCTGCGCGCCCGACCGGTCGAGGGCAAGTCGGCCATCTGCGCCGCCGTCGTCGAGCACGTCTGGCCGTTGGTCGCCGAGGGGCGCGTGCGCCCGATCGTGCACGGCACGATGCCGCTCGAGCAGGCGGCCGAGGCGCACGCCCTGATGGAGTCCGGGGCGCACACCGGCAAGATCCTGCTCATCGCGTGACTCGTAGGCTGAGCGCATGACGCAGCAGCCGGACGACCAGCCCACCCCCGAGCAGCAGGTGGTGATCGTCGGTCCCGACGGGCGTCCGATCGGCACCATGCCGGCCTCGGCCCTGCAGGCCGACCAGGACGACGACCACGACGACGCCTCGGGTGAGCGCAACATCGCCGAGCTGGTCGAGCAGCCGGCCAAGGTGATGCGGATCGGCAGCATGATCCGTCAGCTCCTCGAGGAGGTGAAGGCCGCGCCGCTCGACGACGCCAGCCGCAGCCGGCTCAAGGAGATCCACCAGGCCTCCATCAAGGAGCTCGAGGAGGGGCTCGCTCCCGAGCTAGTCGAGGAGCTCGAGCGGCTCACCCTGCCCTTCTCCGGCGACGTGATCCCCTCCGACGCCGAGCTGCGCATCGCCCAGGCCCAGCTCGTCGGGTGGTTGGAAGGCCTCTTCCACGGCATCCAGACCGCGATCTATGCCCAGCAGATGGCCGCGCGTGCCCAGTTCGAGCAGATGCGCAAGGGCCTGCCGGCCGGCATGGCCGCCCCCCAGGGCGCCCCCGAGTCCGAGGAGCCGACCCCTGGCGCCTCCGGAGGCATGTACCTCTAGGCGGTGAGCCGGCGCATAGAGGCGCCGCGTCACCAGGCGTCTGCTGCGCAGGTGCTCCGGGTCAGCTGTTGACGCGGCGTACGACGAACAGGCCGAGCAGGCCGATCAGCACCATCGCGGCTCCCGGGGCAGCGGCGCGGCTGAGGCTGGTCGTGGCGGTATCGGTGTCGACGCGGGTGAAGGTCGCCTCGGGCGGCTCGGGCATCAGCGGCGGGCGCGGGTTGGGATAGATGCGCTCCAGCCGGGACACCAGGTCGGCCGTCGACGCAGCGGTGCCGCCGTTGCGGGTCGCGAACCACACGTCGCCGTCGGCCCGGACGAAGAACACGTAGTCGGTGCCGGACGGGATCCGGCCCAGGTCGCAGCCCTCGATCGTGCCGCGCAGGGTGCGCACCCGCAGACCGTTGTCGGCGCTCACCTCGGGGCGGCCCTTGTAGACCAGGTCGACGGTGACCTCGTGCACGACCTCGACGCCCTGCTGGCCGTCGGGCAGCGGCGTCACCTCGGCCGACTCCACCGTGCCGCTGAAGATCGCCGCGGCCTGGCGCGCCGACATCGCGACGCCCTGGCTCACGCACTCCGCGGCCGACGCGGGGCCGGCAGCGCCGACCACGCCGATCACGACGACCGAGCCCGAGAGTGCGAGCGCCGCGGCGAGGCCGCCGAGGCGACGGGCGAGGGGGGCGATCACGCGCCCATGAGACCAGATCACAGGTCGAAGACACCAGCCAGGACCTGCGCGACGCCGTCGTCGTCGTGGCCGGGCGCGACGTGGTCGGCAGCCGCGGTGACGCTCGGGTGGGCGTCGGCCATGGCGTACGACGAGCCGGCCCACGTCAGCATCGGCAGGTCGTTGGGCATGTCGCCGAAGGCGATGACCTCGCCCGCCTCGATCCCGAGGCGGGCGCACAGCAGGGCGAGCGTCGAGGCCTTGGTCACCCCGGGTCCGCTGACCTCCAGCAGCGAGGTCGCCGAAGACCAGGTGATCACCAGCCGACCCGCGTTGGCGACCTCGGCCCGCTCCCAGAAGTCCTCCGGCGCCAGCTCCTCGTGACGCGCCAGCAGCTTGAGCGCCGGACGGTCGAGCAGCTCCTCGACCGGCGCTCGCCGACTGCCCGGCGGCATCGGGTAGCGCTCGAGGAAGTGCGGCTCCAGGCCGATCCCGGCGACGTCCTCGACGGCGTACGCCGTGCCGGGGACCGCGGCCCGCAGGTCGCGGCAGACTTCGATCCCGAGAGCGGGGTCGATCGTGCGCTCCAGATCGACGGCCTCGCGAGCGACGTCCCAGACCAGTGCGCCGTTGGAGACGATCGCCAGGCCGTGGTCGCCGACGTGCTCGAAGACGTCGCGCGCCCACCGCAGCGGCCGGCCGGTCACGAAGACGACCGGCACCCCCAGCGCCTCGACCGCGCGGATCACCTCGGCGGTGCGGGCCGAGACCCGGCCGTCGGAGCCGACGAGGGTGCCGTCGAGGTCGGTGGCGACCAACCGGGGCCGCGGTGCCGGAGGCATCGTCATCGCGGCAGCGGGCGGGCCATCACGAGGTTGCCGTCCTCGTCGGAGCCCCGCAGCTCGGTGAACCCGGCCTTGGCGAGCACGCGGATGCTCGGGCCGTTGCTCGGCAGCACGCTGGCGCGGATCCGCACGGAGATGGCGTCCGTGAGCGCGAGCAGGGTCACCAGCGCCTCGGTCGCGAAGCCCCAGCCCCGCGCCTCCTCCACCAGGCCGTAGCCCACCTCGGTCTCGAGCACTCCGTCGGCGGCGGCGTCGGGCGGGCCGAAGAAGCCGATCGAGCCGAGCACGGTCGTGCCGCGCACGATGCTGCGCGGACCCCACGGGTCGCCCTCGTGCCACAGCCCCGATGCGTCGCGGTCGTCCTCGCGCGGGAAGTCGCGGTGCCACTCCGCTCGGCGGCGCCCGGAGCGCAGGTCGGCCACGACGTCGGCCGACCACAGCGGCAGCAGCAGCCGCTCGC
>WLIH01000325.1 GCA_009702305.1 Actinomycetota bacterium
CGTAGTGCAGGTCCGCCTGGGTGACGGTCGCCCGGTGGATCTTGCTCTTCATCATGGTGCGGAGCATCAGCTGGTCCCTTGCTCGTTGGGGTCGGCGCTGGTCCCGATGACCAGCTCCAGGTTGTCGATGAGGCGGGTGCTGCCCACCCGGGCGGCGACCAGGATCCGGGCGGGGTAGCCGTCCGGCAGGTCGTCGTCGGGCAGTTCGTCGAGGTCGACGGTCGTCACCTCGAGGTAGTCGAGATCGATCCCGGGGGCGTCGCGCAGCTGGGTGCGGGCCGCCTCGAGCGCCGCCCCGACGCCGTACGCCGCCGCGGCCTGGGCGGCCCGCAGGGCGCGGCTCAGGGCGACGGCCTGCTGACGCTGCTCCGGCTCGAGGAACTGGTTGCGGCTCGACAGTGCGAGGCCGTCGGGCTCGCGCTGGGTCTGCGCTCCGACGATCTCCACGCCCAGGCACAGGTCGGCGACCATCCGCCGGATCAGCGCGAGCTGCTGGTAGTCCTTCTGACCGAAGACGGCGACGTCGGGTCGCACCAGGCCGAACAGCTTCGCCACGACGGTGAGCACGCCGCGGAAGTGGCCGGGGCGGGTGCGTCCCTCGAGGACCGTCGCGAGCGGCCCGGGGTCGAGCGTCACCTGCGGCTCCCGCTCGGCCGGCCAGCCGGGATAGACCTCGTCGGGGGCCGGGGCGAAGACGACGTCGACGCCTTCGCGCTCGCACACCTTGAGGTCGGCCTCGAGCGTGCGCGGGTAGCGGTCGAGGTCCTCACCGGCTCCGAACTGCAGCGGGTTGACGAAGATCGACACGACGACCTGGCCCTCGCCGACCTGGGCGCGGGCCTCGCGGACCAGGCTGGCGTGACCTTCGTGCAGGGCGCCCATGGTCGGCACGAAGCCGATCCGGCGGCCCGCACGGCGGGCCGGCGCGAGCAGGTCGGCGAGCTCGGCGCGGGTCGTCGCGACCGAGGGCGCGCTCATCGGGTGCGGGTGTGGCGCTGCTCGCCCTCGACATGACGGGGTCGCTCGGCGACCGCCCGGTCGAGCAGGTCGCTGATCCGCACGGCGCGCAGCGGCATCAGGCGGCCGTCGGCCACGGCGCGGTCGAGGGTCGCTCGCGCCATGGCGACGTACGACGGCAGGGTCTGGGGGGCGTTGCGGGTGACGTCGACGAGGTGGGCCCGCACGGTGTTGACGTCACCGCGCACGATCGGGCCGGTGAGGGCGGCGTCCCCGTGCGTGAGCGCGTTGTCGAGCGCGGCGCTGAGCAGGGGGCGCAGCGTGCCGGCCGGGTCGTCGGCTCCGGCCGCGGCGAGGATCTCCATCGCCTCGGTGACCAGGGTGACCAGGTGGTTGGCCCCGTGGGCGAGGCCGGCGTGGTAGAGCGTGCGCATCTCCTCGGGCACCCACATCGCGCGCCCACCGAGGTCGGCGACCAGCAGCTCGGCCAGGGCGCGCTCGTCGGGTCCGGCGGTCAGGCCGAAGACGCAGCCGCTGAGCCGCTCGAGGTCGACGGTCGTGCCGGTGAAGGTCATCGCCGGGTGCATCGCGACCACGCGGGCACCGACGGCGGCGGCCGGGGCGAGGACGTCGAGCCCGTGGCGGCCGGAGGTGTGCACGACGTACTGGCCCTCGCGCAGGGCGCCGCTCGCGGCGAGCACCTGGGCGACGTTGCCGAGCATGTCGTCGGGCACCGTCAGCAGCAGCACGTCGCAGGCCCGGGCCACGGCGCTGGGCTTGAGGTTGGCGACGCCGGGCAGGAGGTCGGCGATGCGACCGAGGGAGGCGTCGGAGTCACCGGCGGCCGCCACGATCTCGTGGCCGGCGTCGCGCAGGCGTGCAGCCAGGACGGACCCGACGCGACCCGCGCCGACCACGCCCACCCGGAGGTGAGTCATCTCAGGAACCCTTTCGTTCCAGTCCCTCCGACCACCTCGACGACGCTGCCCTGGTGGGCGGCGGACGAGGCCGGTGTGGGTACCGGACGGTGTGCTCGTGTGTGCAGCAGAAAATGTACGCCTCAGGTAACGCCGGCGTAACCCCATCGCCTGTGACCTACCAGACAGGTCTCGACCGGTCGCTCAGCCGACCTGGAGCGGACGCGGCGCGCGCGGGAGCCAGTCGTGGGTCACGTGGTCGACGATGTGCACGCCCTCGGGGGCGTGGATCTCGTGGACGCCGGGCAGCACCGTGCCCTCCTGGAGGGCGTTGAAGACGGCCCACTCGCGCCGCTTGCGCTTGTTGCGGAAGCTGGTCGCGAACGACGCCGGGTCGGTCCAGTGGGCGAACTCGTCGCCGTCGAGGTACTTCAGCTCGACGCACAGCCCGTGCGGCAGGCCGATCGAGCGGCACCGCTCCGGCGTCGAGCGGATCTCCCACTCGAAGGCCTTGGTGAAGACGAAGTCCGGACCGATCGGGAAGCCCCACTCCTCGGCGTTGCGCAGGCCGAGGTCGAGGTAGCCGTGGCGGTCGCCGTCGAGGTAGAGGCCGTGGCGCGGCACCCGCACGATCGACTGCACGCCGCCGACCTGCCAGGTGAGGTCGCCGATCGACACCTCGCCCTCGGTGGTGAGCACCATGTCGCCGTCCCACTTCCAGGAGTAGCGGGTGTCGACCTGGGCGAAGCACCAGTTGTAGAAGTAGGACAGCGAGTGCACCGAGAGCTCGTGCACCGCCAGATGCTCGGCGCCCGCCCGGGCGACCGCGAAGGGGTACGACGCCTGGGTCAGCTTGTGGGCCAGGCCGGCCCGCTCGGCCGCCGCGGCCGCGACCTCGGGAGTGCCGTCGGTCGACCCGTTGTCCACGACGAGCACGTGGTCGCACGCCCGCAGCAGCGGCGGCAGCACGAAGGGCAACGACGGCGCCTCGTCCTTGACCCGCAGCACCGCCGTGCTGCCGGAGCGCAGGCCGCCGGGACGGGTCCACGGCCAGACGATGTCGAAGTCGGTGTGGCCCTCGAGGTTGCTCAGACCGGCGGGGTTGCGGATCGCGTTCACGGACTCAGCGCTCGCGCCCGACGGCCTTGCGCAGCCCGCGGCGTACGGCGGGCGGGACCATCATGCGCAGGCCGTGCGGGACCTTGTCGGCGGCGTACGCCGCCTCCGGCGTCGGTCCGGCGGCCACCACGGCGGGCTTGCCGGGCTTGGCCGGCTTGGCCTGCTTCGCGCCCTTGGCCGCCTGGCGCGTCTGCTGCTCGGCGAAGACCGCCGACGAGCGGGAGATCGCCTCGGACTCCTCGTAGAGGTCGACGTAGGCCTCGCGCAGCGGATCGAGGGCGGTGTGCACCTCGGGCAGGTCGCCCCCGGGCTCGGCGAGCTTGTTGAGCTCCTCCCAGGTCGACGCCGTGAGCTCGTGCAGCCGCGGCGGCAGACCGAGGTCCTCGAGGGTCTGGGTCACGCGCCGCAGGCCGGGGTCGACGAAGCGGTGACCGTCGCGGATCGCCTCGGACTTGGCGTGCAGCACGTGCTGCAGTTGCAGCTGCTCGCCGACGTGCATGGTGGTGCGGGTCCAGTCGTCGAGCAGGTCGCCGTAACGCACGAAGACGCGCCCGCCGTCGGCCACCGACTCCCGGGTGGCCCGCTCGGTGTGCAGCAGCATGTTGAGCCAGGAGGCGGCGAGGTGGGCAGAGCCGAGCCGGTTGGCGTAGTACTTCTGCTTGCTGCCGACCACCTCTGCCGGCGGGCGCAGCATCGTCGCGAAGACCGGGGTGGCGCCGCAGCGGATCGCCGCGACCCGCCACAGCGAGAGGAACCAGCTCAGCCGCGGGTCCTTGACCACGAGCTCGGTCGAGACCTGGAAGTGGCTCTCGAGCCAGTCGGCGGTGAGGATGCGCTCGGGCTCGCGCGTCGAGACCCGGCCGGTCTCGAACCACGCGTCGGGGCGTGCGTCGCTGACCTGGACCAGCGCCTCCTTGAGCAGCCGGTCATGGTGCTCGACGGCCCACGCCGGCTCACCGAAGCCCTTGGGGTTGGTCTCGTCGGCGACGACCTCCGGCTGTGGCACGTGCAGGCCGAGGATCTGCATCAGCCCGGCCATCGTGCTGGTGCCGCTGCGACCGGCGCCGGCCACGAAGAGCACCTTGCGCGGGTACGCGCTCGGGTCGAGGTCGGCCGGGTCGGCGCCGGCGGTCTGGTCGGGCGGGAGGGCGGTCACGGGCAGGGAG
>WLIH01000326.1 GCA_009702305.1 Actinomycetota bacterium
TGGTGCTGCCGGTGCTGGTGGCCCTCACCGTCGCGCTGGTCTGGCTGCTCTCGGTCGGCCTGGCCCAGCTGCGAGCCGTCGACGCCGCCCGCGAGGCTGCCCGGGCCAGTGCCCGTGGCGAGGCGGACGCCGACGTCATCGGCCGGGCGGGCCGGATCGCGCCCGAGGGGGCGGTCGTGACCCTCGAGCGGACCGGCGACACCGTCACCGCCCGGGTCAGCGGCTCGGTCGGTCCGCCCGGCGGCGGCCTGCTCGACTCGATCGCCTCGGTCGCCATCGCCGCCGAGGCGGTCGCCGCCATCGAGGGTGACCCGTGAGCGCCTGCGTCCGTGCGCAGTCGCAGCGGCCGGAGCAGGGAGCGGCGACGGTGCTCGCGGTGGCCTGCCTCGCAGTCCTGCTCCTGCTGGGCGTGGCCCTCGGCGAGGTCGCGGCGCTGGTGCGGGCGCACCGGCAGGCGCAGTCAGCGGCCGACCTGGCTGCCCTGGCCGGAGCCGGAGCCGGCGCCGCCGGCGCCGGGTCCGATGCGTGCGATGCCGCCGCCCGGATCGCCCGTGCCAACCACGCGCGGCTGGTCGGGTGTGCGCTGAGCGGAGCCGATGTCACGGTCACCGCCGAGGTGAGCGGGCCGCACTGGCTGGGGCGAGCGGTCGATCTCGATGCGTCCGCCCGCGCCGGACCGGGGTGATCCGGTCAGCCCGCGGCCGGCTGAGCAGCCGCTCGGCGAGGCCGACCTGCGCCAGCCCTCGCTGGCGCACCAGCCGGCTCAGACGACGGTGTCGCGCTCCTGCTCGCCGCGGTCGCCGTCGTTGCGTCGGTCGACGCGGTCGAGCTTCTCGGAGAGCTCCTCGAGCTTCTTCTGGTCGCGACGCTGGCGCAGCGATCGGCGGGCGCCGTACTTGAGGATCGTGAAGCCCCACAGGATCGCGACGCCGGCTCCCACGCCGAGGAGGAAGAGGCTGATGGGGGTCACCTCCACCCCGATCAGCTCGACCCGTCCGTCGGTGAGCTGAGCGGTGAAGACGGAGGCGGCGATGACGAGCGCGCCGCCGAAGATCAGCGCGAATCCCAGGATGACCATGCCAGCAGGCTACCCATCCGCCCCGGCGAGTAACACGTCGAGGAGGCGCGCGGCGGCCACCTTGTCGAGCGGGTTGTTCTGGTTGCCGCACTTGGGCGACTGGATGCATGACGGGCAGCCGTCGGCGCATGCGCAGGAGGTGATCGCGTCGCGTGTCGCGCTCAGCCAGGCTCGGGCTGCCCGATAGCCGCGCTCGGCGAATCCGGCTCCGCCGGGATGCCCGTCGTGCACGAAGACGGTCAGCTGGTCGGTGTCGGGGTGCAGGGCCGTCGAGACACCGCCGATGTCCCAGCGGTCGCAGGTGGCGAAGAGCGGCAGCAACCCGATCGAGCAGTGCTCGGCCGCGTGGGCTGCGCCGGGGAGATCCGCCGTCGCCAGGCCCGAGCTGTCGAGCAGGGCCGAGGGCACCGTCCACCAGACCGCGGAGGTCCGCAAGGTGCGCTCCGGCAGGTCCAGTGGCTCCTCGGCGACGACCTCGCCGCTGGGCTGGCGTCTCTTCAGGAAGGACACGACCTGCTGGGAGACGTCGACCTCGCCGAGGCTGAGCCGACACGAGCCCCACCACCGGTGCTCGTGCTCGGCGACGATCGTGATGTCGGTGACGTCGCGCGCGGAGGTGGAGTAGTCCACCTGGGTCCGCGTCATCACCGCGACGTGCTCCTCGAGGTCCAGCGACTCGACCAGCCAGGTCTCGCCGCGGTGGACATAGACCGCGCCCGGGTGCACGGTCGCGTGGGCGCTGCCCGCGTCGACGGTGCCGACGACCCGACCGGTCTCGGACTCCACCAGCTGCACCGGGCTGCCGCCGGCCGATCGGATGTCGGCGAGGTCGGCCGCGCGGCTGTGCTCGGTCCAGTACCAGCCGCGCGGGCGGCGGCGCAGCAGTCCGAGAGAGACCAGCGTGTCGAGCACGGACTCCGTGGTCGGGCCGAACAGCGGCAGGTCGTCGCGGGTCAGCGGCGCCTCCTGGGCGGCCGCACACAGGTGCGGCCCCAGGACGTGCGGGTTGGACGGGTCGAAGACGCTCGCCTCGACGGGACGACCGAAGAGAGCCTCCGGGTGCCGCACCAGGTAGGTGTCCAACGGGTCGTCGCGCGCCACCATCACGGCGAGGGCGTCGCCGCCGGAGCGACCGGCACGGCCCACCTGCTGCCACAGCGCTGCCCGAGTGCCGGGGAAGCCGGCCAGCAGCACGGCATCCAGGCCGCTGACGTCGATCCCGAGCTCGAGGGCGTTGGTCGCGGCGAGCCCGACGAGCTCGCCGGAGCGCAGCGCCTGCTCGATCTCGCGCCGCTCCTCGGGCAGGTAGCCGCCCCGGTAGGCCGCCACCCGGCCGGGGAGGGAGGCGTCGACCTCGGCCAGCAGGTCCGCCGCAGTCAGTGCCACTTGCTCCGCGCCCCGGCGCGAGCGGACGAAGGCCAAGGTGCGCACGTCCTCGGCGACCAGGTCGGCGAGCAGGTCGGCGCACTCCGTGGAGGCGGCCCGTCGCACCGGAGCGCCGTTCTCCCCGGTGTGGGAGGTGAACGGCGGCTCCCAGAGCCCGAGGGTCACCCGCCCACGCGGGGACGCGTCGTCGGTGACGGCCCGGACGTCGAGCCCGGTCAGCCGTCCCGCCGCCGTAGCCGGCTCGGCCACGGTCGCCGAGGCGAGCACGAAGGTCGGTGTCGCGCCGTACGCCGCGCAGACCCGTCGGAGCCGACGCAGCACCTGAGCGACATGCGCCCCGAAGACGCCCCGGTAGTGGTGGCACTCATCGACCACGACGTAGGTGAGGCAGCCCAGGAAGCCCGACCAGCGCTGGTGGCCCGGAAGCAGGGAGCGGTGCAGCATGTCGGGGTTGGTGAGGACGTACTCCCCATGATCGCGAGCCCAGTCGCGCTGCTCGAAGGAGCTGTCGCCGTCGTGCGTGGTCAGGCGGACGTCGAGCTCGAGGGCGGACAGCGACGCCAGCTGGTCCTGGGCGAGCGCCTTGGTCGGGGCGAGGTAGAGCACCGTGGCACCGCGCTGGCCGCGGCGGCCGCGACTCTCGCGGATCGCGGTGAGGGCGGGCAGCTGGTAGGCCAGCGACTTGCCCGAGGCCGTGCCGGTCGCGAGCACGACGTGCTCGCCGGCCCGCGCTGCGGTCGCCGCCTCGAGCTGGTGCTCCCACAGCCGGTCGATGCCACGCGCCGCGAACGCAGCGCTGACGTCGCCGGGCACCCAGACCGGCCACGACGCGACCCGGCCGGGACGCGCCGCGAGGGTCTCGACGTGGGTGAGGCGTCCGTCGCGGCTCGGCACGGCCGCCAGCCGGTCGAGCGCCCCCGTGAGCCGAGATGCTGAGCGGTCGACGGCGGCGGGCACGTGCTGAGTCTGGCAAAGCCTGCCGACAGGCGCGGGTGGCGCCGGGCGGTGCTGCCCTTATCGTGCGTCGCCGTGACGGACGTGGTTTGATATTGCAGGCTCATTGTCGGGACGGTTGTGCCGTCGCGCCAGGGGCGATCACCACTTTTTCGGGCTGACAGGGAGTACACGTGGACCTCACGCTGGCAACACGCGACGTCGATGGGAAGACCATCGTTGCCGTGGGCGGGGAGATCGACGTCTACACCGCTCCCAAGCTGCGCGACAAGATCACCGAGCTGGTCGGCGACGGGGTCTACGACCTCGTCATCGACATGGAGGCCGTGGAGTTCCTCGACTCCACCGGTCTCGGCGTCCTCGTCGGTGGTCTGAAGAAGGTGCGCGCCCACGACGGGTCGTTGCAGCTGGTCTGCACCCAGGACCGTCTCCTCAAGATCTTCCGCATCACCGGCCTGGCGAAGGTGTTCGTGATCCACGACTCCGCCGAGGCCGCTCTCGCCAGCAGCTGAGCCGGCTGCTCGGCCCCTGACCCGCCCGTCCTGACGGGTGGGTCGTTCGTCGCGCCCGACGGAGATGTCGGTCCCCGGCCGCCGACGAAATCAATGTGGCGCGCGTCACATCGCCGTGCCCTGGAGGGTCGCGGCGTGCGTAGACTCCGGCACGTCCGTGAGACCTGGATCACATCCGGGCCCCGCGGACCACCTCTCTCATCCGCCTCAGAGCTCGCAGGAGGAAA
>WLIH01000327.1 GCA_009702305.1 Actinomycetota bacterium
CCCCGACCTCTCGGAGGCCGAGGTCGTCATCGCGGCCATCCAGGCGTTGTACGACGCCGCCGACGACGACTCGGCGACCGGTGGCCCCGACGTGGCCCGCAGGATCTTCCCGACCGTGCACGTGATCACCGCCGAGGGCGGTCGGCGCCTGTCCGACGACGAGGTCGCCGCCGTGTCCACCCAGGTGATCGCGACGCGGATGGCGCACCCCAACGGGCCCCAGGCGCCGCTGAGCTCCGGAGGCGTCGCATGAGCATGCCGTTCTACGTCTCGCCGGAGCAGCTGATGAAGGACCGGGCCGACTTCGCGCGCAAGGGGATCGCCCGGGGCCGCTCCGTCGTGGTCGTGCAGTACGCCGACGGCGTGCTGTTCGCCTCGGAGAACCCTTCCCAGGCGCTGCACAAGGTCTCGGAGATCTACGACCGGATCGCCTTCGCCGCCGTCGGGCGCTACAACGAGTTCGAGAACCTCCGGATCGCCGGCGTACGCCTGGCCGACATGCGCGGCTTCGCCTACGACCGGCGCGACGTCACCGGTCGGGGGTTGGCCAACGCCTATGCCCAGACGCTCGGCACGATCTTCTCCAGCGGCGGCGAGAAGCCGTACGAGGTCGAGCTCTTCGTCGCTGAGATCGGTGACGCCCCCGAGGCCGACCAGATCTTCCGCCTCACCTACGACGGCCAGGTCGCCGACGAGCACCGCTACGCAGTCATGGGCGGAGCCGCCGACGTGGTCGGGGTCTACCTCCAGGAGCACTACACCGAGGGCGGCTCGCTCCAGGACGCCGTGCGCGTCGCCGTCGGCGCACTCGGCCACACGCCGGACGACAAGGGGGTCGCCCAGGACCGGGTGATCCCGGCCAAGGACCTCGAGGTCGCCATCCTCGACCGCACCCGCCAGCGCCCCCGCAAGTTCGTCCGCCTCAGCCCGGCACGCCTCGAGGCGCTCCTGGGCGACCGCGGCCCGCTGAGCCCGTCGGCCGTGCAGCCCGAGGACTCCAGCCCCGGGCCCGTCCCCGGCGGCACGACCCCCGACGACCCTGCCGACCCCACGGATCTCAGCAGCGGCCATGTCCCGCCCCTCGAGGACCCCACCTCCGGCGAACCTCCCGTCGCACCTCCCAGCTGATCCGTCCCCACCTCGCCCCCCAGCGGCGGGTCGGTGGGGCGGCGGACGCCCGTGGATTGGTCCCCAACCGCATGTTTTCGGTGCCTGGCCGTGCGGTTGGGGACCAATCCACGTTCACAGGTGACGTCGCGATCCGGCCGTCCACAGGGCACGCAGCGGCCATGCCCACGGAGGCACCGGTCGCGGCATGGTCGGTACATGGACGACACACACTCCTCACCGGTTGAATCCGCGGACGATCAGACACCGGATCCCTACGCTCCCATCCGGGGAGAGGTCCGCCTGGCTGGCTTCAGGCGGGTCAGCCACGGCCTGTACATGCGGACGCGCGACGACACCGATGAACACACCGAGTTCGTGAGGGATCTCCAGGGCTGGCTCCTCGTCCTGCCGCCCGGCGCCGCGTTCACGCATGTCACCGGCGCCCGCCTCCGCGGCTGGAAGCTGCCGCAGCTGCCCGAGCAGGTGCCGATCTTCGCTGCGATCCGTGGCGACATCAGTCGCCCCCGTCGGCCCGGTCTCATCTGCTCTAGGCTCGTGCACCCGTCGACGCGCGGCGAGTGCCACGGCCTGCCAGTCGACTCCGCCGAGGAGATTCTTCTCCGCGCCTGTCGCGACCTCGGCGTACTGGACGTGGTCATCATGCTCGACGCCGCGCGCCGGGCTGGCGACCTCGACGACCGCCGCATGGAAGAGCTCATCGCCACCCGCCGCCCCGGTGTCCGGCAGCTGCGCCGCGCCTACGAGCTCTCGGACGCCCTCGCCGAGTCGGCCGGCGAGACCGTGCTCCGGCTGTTCCACCGGATGTGCGACGTGACAGTGCAGCCTCAGGTCGACCTCCACGACGGCTCCGGGGCATTTCTCGGTCGAGCGGATCTGCTCGTCACGGGGACGCACCTCGTGCATGAGTACGACGGGGCCGGGCACCGCGATGGCGGCCAGCACCGCTCGGACCTGCGCCGGGAGCGGGCGCTTGCTGGAGCCGGCTACGACCGTCGCGGGTTCACCCTCGACGACCTGCTCAACAAGCCGACGACGGTGATGCATGAGATCGATCGAGCGCTGGACCGCCGCCACGACCAGCGCCGCATCAGGCGATGGCGGGCGCTCGTCGACGACTCGCTGTACGCCGAGGCGGGGCGAGAGCGGGTCATGAACCGATGGCGTCGCCAAGCCAGCATCGATTGGTCAGCAACTGCATAGCGATCGGCCGAATTCTTGCGGTTGGGGACCAATCCACGGGGGCAACCACCGAATGACCCGGCCGACCAACCGGGAGCGCCGTAGTGTTCGTCCATGGACCGGCGGATCTTCGGGATCGAGAACGAGTACGGCGTCACGTGCACGTTCAAGGGGCAGCGCCGACTGTCGCCGGACGAGGTGGCGCGGTACCTGTTCCGCAAGGTGGTCAGCTGGGGGCGCAGCAGCAACGTGTTCCTGCGCAACGGCGCGCGGCTCTATCTCGATGTCGGCAGCCACCCGGAGTACGCGACGCCGGAGTGCGACGACATCACGGAGCTGGTGACGCACGACAAGGCGGGGGAGCGGGTCCTCGAGGGGCTGCTGCTGGACGCCGAGCAGCGCCTGCACGACGAGGGCATCGCCGGCGAGATCTATCTGTTCAAGAACAACACGGACTCGGCGGGCAACTCCTACGGCTGCCATGAGAACTACCTGGTGGGTCGGGCGGGGGAGTTCAGCCGGCTCGCCGACGTCCTGATCCCTTTCCTGGTGACGCGCCAGATCGTGGTGGGTGCCGGCAAGATCACGCAGACCCCGCGCGGCGCGAGCTACAGCGTCTCCCAGCGAGCTGAGCACATCTGGGAGGGCGTGAGCAGCGCGACCACGCGCAGCCGTCCGATCATCAACACCCGCGACGAGCCGCACGCCGATGCGGAGAAGTACCGCCGCCTGCACGTCATCGTCGGCGACTCGAACATGAGCGAGACCACCACGATGCTCAAGGTCGCGAGCTGCGACCTGGTGCTGCGGATGATCGAGGAGGGCGTGGTGATGCGCGACCTCACCATGGAGAACCCCATCCGCGCGATCCGCGAGATCTCCCACGACATGACCGGGCAGCGCAAGATCCGCCTCGCCAACGGCCGGGAGGCGAGCGCCCTCGACATCCAGGGGGAGTACCTCGCCAAGGCCCGTGACTTCGTGGATCGCCGCGAGATCAGTACGCCGCTCATCGAGCGGGCGCTGGACCTGTGGGAGCGGGGTCTGAAGGCGGTCGAGAGCGACGACCTCGGCCTCGTCGACACGGAGATCGACTGGGTCATCAAGTGGAAGCTGATCGAGGCCTACCGCGAGCGCAACGGCCTGCCGCTGGGTCACCCACGGATCGCACAGCTCGATCTCGCGTATCACGACATCCACCGCGGCCGCGGTCTCTACTACCTGCTCGAGAAGCGCGGCAAGGTGGCCCGGCTGACCACCGACCTGAAGATCTTCGAGGCCAAGTCGGTGCCGCCGCAGACGACCCGCGCGCGCCTGCGCGGCGAGTTCATCCGCAAGGCGCAGGAGCGCCGTCGCGACTTCACCGTCGACTGGGTGCACCTCAAGCTCAACGACCAGGCCCAGCGCACGGTCCTGTGCAAGGACCCGTTCCGGGCACAGGACGAGCGCGTGCAGCGGCTGATCGACGGGATGTAGGCGGGAGCGACATCCGGCCCAACGCCAGCCGGTCAGGCGCGCGCCTCGTAGGATGCACGACGACCCGCGACGACCACCTCCGTCGCCGCCCGCTCTCCTGAAGGATGTCCTGGTGTCCCGACGCCTCCGCCGGCCCCTGGCCGTGCTCGCCTCCGTGCTGCTCACCACCTCCCTGGCCGCGTGCGGCGGAGACGACAGCGACGACAGCACCATCAACCCCGACGCCAAGGCGGGCTTCGACGCGGTCAGCATCTCGGGCGACTTCGGCTCCAACCCGGACGTCACCTGGAAGGCCCAGATGTCGACCGACGAGATGGACATCAAGACCCTCATCGAGGGCGACGGCCCCGAGGTCACGGCCGACGACGCC
>WLIH01000328.1 GCA_009702305.1 Actinomycetota bacterium
ACCCGCACGCACCCCAAGGCGTTGCTGCTGCCGCTGATCTCGCTGGTGCTCTTCCTGGCGATCGGGGTCGCGGTCCAGGTGTTGATCGACCAGCGGATCGTGACGCTCGTGGTCTGGGCGCTGATGGCGCTCGCGATCCTGCGCTACACGGTGGGGCCGTTCCTGGTGTGGCTGACGGCTGCCTACAGCTTCACCAACCGTCGTCTGATCACCCGCACCGGCGTCCTGACGCGACGCGGCCACGACATCCCGCTCTCGCGCATCAGCGACGTCGCGGTGGAGCTGCACCTCATCGACCGGATGCTCGGCTGCGGCACGCTGATCATCAGCGACGCCAGCACCAACGGACAGGTCTCGCTGCCCGACATCCCGCACGTCGAGGACGTCCAGCGTCGTCTCAACGCGCTGCTCCACGAGATCCATGAGGGCTCCCCGCGAGACGAAGGTGCCTGACCCGACCGACGGAGTCGCTGCCCCTGAGGGCCGTGACGAGCACGCGCAGAGCGAGATCGAGCGCGCCATCCTCGGCTCGCACCCGGTCCTGACCTCCAGCGAGCTCGCCGAGGCGGCCGGCGTCACGCCCGACCAGGCGCGACGGCTGTGGCGCTCGCTGGGCTTCCCGGAGTATCCCGACGACCAGGCGGCGTTCATGGACGCCGACGCGGACGCCGTGCGCATGCTGCTCGGTGTCGTCGACACCGGGATCATCGACTTCGACGTCGCGGTCAACCTGACTCGGGCGCTCGGCCAGACGATGGCGCGCCTCGCGGACTGGGAGGTCTCCGCGCTCCTGCAGAAGGTCGAGGAGCTCGAGCAGGGCGACCCCAGCGGCAGCACCCGCATCGAGGCGGCGCTGCGGCTGGTCGCGGAGTTCAGCCGGCTCTTCGAGGGGCTGCTGGTCTACGCGTGGCGGCGCCACCTGGCGGCCACCGTGGCGCGGATCGAGGCGCTCAGCGCCAACGAGGAGGACCTCCACACCGTGGAGGTGACGGTCGGCTTCGCCGACATCGTGGGATTCACGGCACTGTCCAACACCCTGACCCAGGAGCGGATCGGCGATCTCGTCGAGCTCTTCGAGGTCCGCTGCGCCGACGTCGTGGCGACCCACCGCGGCCGGATCATCAAGAGCATCGGCGACTCGGTGCTCTTCGTGAACGACGACCCCATCGACGCCTACGACACGGCCGAGGGGATCATCCACGTCATCGGCCGCGATCCTCGGATGCCCGACGTCCGGGTCGGACTCGCCAGCGGCACCGTGGTGCTGCGGATGGGCGACGTGTTCGGGCCGCCGGTCAATCTCGCCTCGCGGCTCACCGGCGTCGCCCGGCGCAACCGGATCATCGTCGACGGCGCCACGGCCGAACTGCTGCCGGGCGACCAGTTCGAGACCCGGCGACTGCCCGCGCGTCCGGTCCGCGGATTCGGGCTCGTCGAGCCCGTCGCCGTACGCCGCCACTAGGTGGCCGTCGGCCTCGGCAAGTGGTCTGACCGGTTCCTGCCGGAGGCGGGCGGAGCCATACCCTCGGTATTGGCATCAATAGGACACTGGCAGTTACTGCCCAATCGCTGACGCGGTGTCCGCGTCTCACTACGGTTGGATCGTGATCACGGTCCAAGACATCCGAGTCGACCCCGAGACTCGTCAGGTCTGGCGCGGCGACGACGAGATCCGGCTGTCCCGCAAGGAGTTCGACCTGCTCTACGCCGTGATCTCACGCGCCGGCGAGATCGTGTCGCGCGACGACCTGATGCGCGAGGTGTGGCACACGACCTTCTGGACCTCCTCGAAGACCATCGACGTCCACCTGGGCTGGGTGCGCCGCAAGCTCGGCGACGACACGCGGCGCCCGCACCTGATCACGACCGTGCGCGGCCGCGGCCTCCGCTTCGAGACGGCCGCCCCGGTGCGCTGAGGCGGCGGTCGTCTAGGGTGTCGCCGTGTCCGAGCTCGCCCCCACCCTGGCTGTCATCGGCGGGGGGCAGCTGGCCCGGATGATGGCCCAACCCGCCATCGCGCTCGGCCTCCCGCTCCGGCTGCTCGCCGAGGCCGACGGCGTCTCCGCGGCCCAGGTCATCCCCGACCAGCTCGTGGGCGACTACCGCGACCTCGACACGCTGCGCCGGGTGACCGCCGGGTGCCGAGCGGTGACCTTCGACCACGAGCACGTGCCGACCGAGCACCTGCATGCGCTGGTCGCCGAGGGCATCGCGGTGCACCCCGGCCCCGATGCACTCGTGCACGCCCAGGACAAGGGCGTCATGCGGGCCCGGCTCACCGAGCTGGGTGTCCCGTGCCCGCGTCACGCGCTGGTGGCCAGCGTCGCTGAGATCGAGGCCTTCGGGCTGCCGTGCGTCGTGAAGACCACCCGCGGCGGCTACGACGGCAAGGGGGTCTGGTTCGTCGCGAGCGCCGATGACTGCCTCGAGCCGCTCCGGGTGGCCGAGGCCGCCGGGGTGCAGCTGCTCGCGGAGGAGCGGGTCGACTTCCGGCGCGAGCTCTCCGCGCTGGTCGCGCGTTCGCCCAGCGGCCAGGCGGCGGCGTACCCCGTCGTCGCGAGCACCCAGCGCGACGGCATCTGCCACGAGGTCGTGGCCCCGGCGCCCGATCTCGCCCCCGATCTCGCCGGCCAGGCCCAGGAGATCGCCCTGCGGATCGCGGGGGCGCTCGAGGTCACCGGCATCCTGGCCGTCGAGCTCTTCGAGACCGCCGACGGTCGCATCGTGGTCAACGAGCTCGCGATGCGACCTCACAACACCGGTCACTGGACCCAGGACGGCGCGGTCACCTCGCAGTTCGAGAACCACCTGCGGGCGGTGATGGACCTGCCTCTCGGGTCACCGGCGCCACGCTCGACCTGGACGGTGATGGTCAACATCCTCGGCGGCGACCGGGCCGGCGTCGGTCGGCTCTACGACGGCTTCCCGCACGCCATGGCGCGCGACCCGCACCTGCGCGTGCACCTCTACGGCAAGGAGCTGCGCCCCGGCCGCAAGGTCGGCCACGTCAACGCCTACGGCGACGATCTCGAGGACTGCCTGGAGCGGGCGCGGCACGCCGCTGCCTGGTTCCGCGGCGACCTCGGCAACGAGAGTGAGTGAGATGAGCGAGCAGGCACGCGTCGGGATCGTGATGGGATCCGACTCCGACTGGCCGGTGATGAAGGCTGCGGCGGAGGCGCTGGGCGAGTTCGACATCGCCTTCGAGGCCGACGTGGTCTCCGCCCACCGGATGCCGGAGGAGATGCTCGACTACGGCAAGCAGGCCGCCGGTCGCGGTCTCTCGGTCATCATCGCCGGAGCGGGGGGAGCGGCGCATCTCCCGGGGATGCTCGCCGCGGTGACGCCGCTGCCCGTGATCGGAGTGCCCGTGCCGCTGAAGTACCTCGACGGCATGGACTCGCTGCTCTCCATCGTCCAGATGCCGGCGGGTGTGCCGGTCGCCACCGTCTCGATCGGCAACGCCCGCAACGCCGGCCTGCTCGCCGTCCGGATCCTCGCGGCCGGCGATGGGGCGCTGCAGCAGCGGATCGTCGACTTCCAGGCCGACCTCAAGAAGGTCGCTCAGGAGAAGGGCGCGGTCGTCCGCAACGACAGCGCCCCGCGCCGCCTGGGCTTCTAGCCGCCCACCGACCCGCGCCGTCGCCACTCGATGGCCGGGCAGGTGTCCATCACCATGGCGACCCCGGCGGCGGTGGTGCGCGCGAGGGCCGCCTCGTCGACGACGCCGAGCTGGAGCCACACGCCGCGGGCTCCGATCTCCACCGCCTGGTCGGCGAACGCGCCGGCGGCCTCGGAGCGGCGGAACACGTCGACCACGTCGATGCCGAACGGCACGTCGGCGAGCGACGCGTAGCCCTGTTCGCCCAGCACCACGGGCGCTGACGGATGGATGGGCACGATTCGCTTGCCGCGCTGCTGGAGCAACCGCGCGATCTCGTACGCCGTGCGCGTCGGGTCGCCCGACAGCCCGACGACCGCCCAGGTCTCGAGCTCGTCGAGCATCAGCGCCACGGCCGCGGGGTCCTGCCAGTTGCTCATACCCGTCACCCTAGGCGCGGGTTTCGCCAACTGACGACGCCACGTGTCGAGGTGGTCGTAAGGTCCGGAGCACCCCCTCACTGCGCGCCCCCTCAGGAGAACTGCGTGACCGC
>WLIH01000329.1 GCA_009702305.1 Actinomycetota bacterium
GAGCGGTGTCGGGGAGGTGAGCGCGTGGGCCATGCCTCCCAGCAGGGAGCCGAACAGCACCGCCGAGGGCAGTCCGGCCCAGCCCAGCAGCAGGCTCGCCGCCACGGTCGTCGAGACGACGAGTCCGGCGCCGCGCATGCGGCTGCGACCGGGCGGCGGCCCGGCGATCGACATCATGCCGGTCTCACGGACGACCGCTCAGCGAGCGGCGCGGGCCACGGTGAGCCCCACCATCCGGGCGACGACCAGGGCGACGTAGAGCACACCCGCGACCATCTCGATCATGACCAGCGAGCGGGCGTGCGCGAGCACCGGCACGACGTCGGAGAGGCCGACGCTGGTGAGCGTCGAGAAGGACAGGTAGAGCAGCTCGAACCAGGCCCGGTCGGTGCCTGTCCCGGTGCCGGTGAAGGAGCCCTCCCACACCACCTGGGCGGCGGCGTAGACGTAGGCGAAGCCCCAGGCGACCACGGTGAACGCCGCCCCGGTCGCGAACAGCTCGTCGCGGGTGACCCGGTCGTCGTGGAAGAGATAGCGGATCATCGCGTAGGAGACGAAGAAGTAGAAGGGCGCGTGCAGGATCGCCGAGACCAGCACGATCCAGTCGACGTGCGGGGCGGCCGCCTCCAGGACGGTGAAGACCATGGCCGGAGCGCCGACGGTCACCGCGACCCAGCTCAGCGCGGGCGTCCGCCGCACGGCCCAGACGGCGATGCCGACCACGGCCATCTGGACGACGCCGAGCACGGCCCGACCGACACCGGAGCCGTCGAGGTAGGGGTAGGCCAGCACGGCCAGCAGCTGGGCGCCCAACAGGACGCCGGAGGGGTGCTGACCGAGGACCGGGACGATGCGCAGGTGCTGACGGGGCGCGGTCTCCACGGGCACACGGTAGTGCGCACGGCAACGGTCGGTGCGATCCGACCGGCCACGGCGAGGGCGGTGGACAACCCCTGCCTCGGAGGCTAGGTTGCCCGCGGAACTAGAACACGTTCCAGTTGTCGTCAGCGCCACCGAGGAGAAGGATCGCCGCCGTGACCACCGAGCAGTGCGACCTCCTCGTCATCGGCGCCGGCCCCACCGGGCTGTTCGCCGCCTACTACGCCGGCTTCCGCGGCCACCGGGTCGCGGTCGTCGACTCGCTGCCCGAGCTCGGCGGCCAGATCACGGCGATGTATCCCGAGAAGCAGATCCTCGACGTCGCGGGCTTCCCCAGCATCAAGGGGCGCGACCTGGTCGAGGGCCTGGTCACGCAGGCGGCCACGGCCGAGCCGACGTACCTCCTGGGCCGCACCGCCGAGACCCTCGTGCACGACGAGGACGGCGTCACCGTGTCACTCGACGACGGCACCGACGTGCGGGCCGGCGCCGTGCTCATCACGGCGGGCATCGGCAAGTTCAGCCCGCGTCCTCTCCCCGCCGGCGAGGGGTGGCTGGGCAGGGGGCTGGAGTTCTTCGTGCCCAGCTTCGCGCCGTACGCCGGCAAGGACGTCTTCATCATCGGTGGCGGTGACAGCGCGTTCGACTGGGCGCTGCACCTGGAGCCGGTCGCGAAGTCGGTGACCCTCGTGCACCGTCGCGACGCCTTCCGTGCGCACGAGCGCACGGTCGAGCAGGTCAAGGCCTCCTCGACCCGGATCATCACGAAGGCCGAGGTGGCGGCCCTGCACGGCGAGGGCCACCTCGAGTCGATCGACATCACCGTCGACGGCGAGACCACCTCCTACCCGTGCCAGGCCGTCGTCGCGGCGCTGGGCTTCATCGCCGACCTCGGGCCGATCCAGCAGTGGGGCCTCGAGGTCCAGAAGCGGCACATCGTCGTCTCGCCGTCGATGCAGACCAACCTGTCGCGGGTCTTCGCGGCCGGCGACATCAACGAGTACCCCGGCAAGGTCCGCCTGATCGCCGTCGGCTTCGGCGAGGCGGCGACAGCGGTCAACAACGCCACCGTCGCGATCGACCCGGGCGCCAAGGTGTTCCCCGGCCACAGCAGCGAGGCCGGCTGAGCCGCCCGGCTCCGCCGCTCCACCCAGCCCATCGATACCAACCCACCCAATCCGGCCCATCGATTCCGGCCCATCGAGTCCAGCACCGAAGGAGACACCCATGAAGATCAAGGTCGACTTCGACCTCTGCGAGTCCAACGCCCTGTGCGAGGCGATGGCTCCCGAGGTCTTCGAGCTCGATGACGACGACTTCCTCGTGCTCAAGGCCGAGGAGACCACCGACGCGAACGTCGAGTCGGTGAAGCGGGCCGTCGCGGCGTGCCCGCGTGCAGCCATCTCACTGGAGGACTGAATGTCGGAGCTGCTCGCTCCCGAGCTCTCACTCGACGGCCGGGTCGCCGTCGTCACCGGCGCCGGCGCCGGACTGGGTCGCGCAGAGGCGCTCGCCCTGGCGGGCGCCGGCGCCCGGATCGTGCTCAACGACCTGCCGGGAGCCGCCGACGAGGCGGCTGAGGAGATCCGCGCGCTGGGCGCCGAGGTCGCCATCGTCGCCGGCGACGTCTCCGAGCGCTCGACGGCCGACGCCATGGTGGCGGCCGCCGTCGACGGGTTCGGCTCGCTCGACATCGTCGTCAACAACGCCGGCATGACGCGCGACCGGATGCTGTTCAACATGAGCGACGACGAGTTCGACGCCGTGATCCGCGTGCACCTGCGCGGCCACTTCCTGCTCAGCCGCAACGCCGCGTCGTACTGGCGCGCGAAGTCCAAGGAGTCCGACGCGCCCATCTACGGCCGCGTGATCAACACGGCCTCCGAGGCGTTCCTGGGCGGCTCGCCGGGCCAGGCCAACTACGCCGCGGCCAAGGCCGGCATCGCCGCGCTGACGCTGTCGACCGCTCGCGGCCTGGAGCGCATCGGCGTGCGTGCCAACGCGATCTGCCCCCGCGCCCGCACCGCGATGACCGCGCAGGTCTTCGGCGAGGACCAGTCCGGTCTCGAGATCGACCCGTACTCGCCCGAGCACGTCGCGCCGCTCGTCGCCTACCTCGCCTCGCCCGCCGCGCGCGACATCACCGGCCAGGTCTTCGTCGTGTACGGCGGGATGGTCGCGCTGGTCGCCGCCCCCGTCGTCGAGCAGCGCTTCGACAAGTCCGGCAGCACCTGGACGCTCGAGGACCTCGACCAGCAGCTCGGGGGCTTCTTCGAGGGCCGGGAGCTCTCGCACGGCTTCGCCGCCGACTCGATCATGAAGCTGGAGGCCTGAGATGGCGGGACGGCTGGCCGGCAAGGTCGCGATCGTCACCGGGGGAGCGATGGGGCAGGGCGCCGGCATCGTCCGCGCCTACGTCGCGGAGGGGGCGAAGGTCGCCATCGCCGACGTCGCGAAGCAGGAGGGCCAAGCGCTCGCCGACGAGCTCGGGGACAGCGCCCACTTCACCCACCACGACGTCAGCGACGAGGCGTCCTGGACCGCGTTGGTCGAGGACACCAATCAGCGCTTCGGCCCGGTCAGCATCCTGGCCAACAACGCCGGGATCCTGCGCTTCGGCGAGATCGAGCGCCAGGACGTCAGCGACCTCGAGCTCCTGTTCCGCGTCAATCAGCTCGGCCCGTTCCTCGGCATGAGGGCCGTCGCCCGCACGATGCGCAAGAACGGCGGCGGCTCGATCATCAACGCCTCCTCGACCGAGGGCCTCGGCGGCATGTCCGGCACCGTCGCCTACGGCGCGACGAAGTTCGCGGTGCGGGGCATGACCAAGGGCGCTGCCCACGAGCTCGGCAAGCACAACATCCGGGTCAACTCGGTGCACCCCGGCATGATCGACACCCCGATGACCCGCGTCCACGGTGGCGACGCCGCGATGGAGTACGGCGCCTCGAAGGTGCCGCTGCGCCGCGTGGGCACCCCCGACGACGTCGCACCGCTCTACGTGTTCCTCGGCAGCGACGAGGCGTCGTACATCAACGGTGCCGAGATCGCGATCGACGGCGGCGTCACCGCCACCCACGCCTTCGGCGGCTGATCGGCACTCGACCAACGAGGAGCCTCTTCTCGTTGGTCGAGTAGGCGCGACCAAGGACGAGCCTCTTCTCGTTGGTCGAGTAGGCGCGACCAAGGAGGAGCCTCTTCTCGTTGGTCGAGTAGGCGCGACCGAGGACGAGCCTCTTCTCGTTGGTCGAGTAGGCGCGCCAGCGCCGTATC
>WLIH01000033.1 GCA_009702305.1 Actinomycetota bacterium
CTCCCCCATCCACGGGGGGCTCCACGACCTCGGCCGGATCCAGGCGTGGGTCGGCACCCACGAGATGTTCCTGCCGCAGTGCTGCCGGCTGGCCGACCTCGCGCTCGGAGCACCCGGCACCGACCTGACGCTGCGACTCGGGCACGGGCTGCTCCACGACTGGCCCCTGATGCCGGTGCCGGAGGGGCCGCGGACCATGCTCGCGGCGATGGACTTCCTCGCCGCCGCGTCGTAGGCGATCAGCCCGGCTTGCC
The DNA here is from genome assembly GCA_009702305.1 of Actinomycetota bacterium. Taxonomy (GTDB): domain Bacteria; phylum Actinomycetota; class Actinomycetes; order Propionibacteriales; family Nocardioidaceae; genus Nocardioides. The sequence goes on from WLIH01000033.1 coordinate 255, forward strand.
GGCGTCGGCGTAGGAGCCGACCGTGGAGACGTTGAGCGGGAAGTCGATGGCGAGGTCGCGGAAGAGCAGCGCCGCCGCGGTGGCCGCCGCCTCGGCGACCTCGACCGCGACCGCCTCCGCCAGATGGGCGGGCGTGTGCACGACGACCTCGTCGTGCAGGAAGAAGACCAGGTGCGGTCGCTCGACCAGTGCCCCGGTGCCACCGAGTCGCCACAGCCGGTTGCGCAGGTCCGCGATCCAGCACAGCGCCCACTCCGCGCCGGTGCCCTGCACGACGAAGTTGCGGGTGAAGCGGCCGTAGGCGCGGCGGTAGCGGGTCTGACTCTCGGGGTCGACGGGCTCGTCGTCGGCGTCGAGGTCCCAGGCCTCGGCCAGCGACGGCGAGCCGCGACCCAGCAGGGTGCGCACGACCTGGCCGCGCTCGCCGGCACGCGCGGCCTCCTCCACCAGGGCGAAGGCCTCGGGGTAGCGCGAGCTCAGGCCGGCGACCATCCGCCCGCTCTCGCCGCTCGTGGCGCCGTACATCGCCCCCAGCAGGCCCAGCTTGGCGTCGCTGCGGCTGGCGACAGCGCCGTCGTCGACCATGCCCTGGTAGAGGTCGGCGCCGCGAGCCGAGCGGGCCAACGCCCGGTCTCCGCTCATCCCCGCCAGCACGCGCGGCTCGAGCTGGGCGACGTCGGCGATCACCAGGACCCATCCGTCGTCCGCGACCGCCGCCGAGCGCACCTGCACGGGGAAGGACAGCGCGCCGCCGCCGTTGGAGGACCAGCGGCCGGTCGTCGACCCGGCCGGCTGGTACGACGGGCGGAAGCGGCCGCCGCTCACCCACTGGTCGCTCCAGGCCCAGGCGTTGGTCTGGAAGAGGTGCGCGAGCTGCTTGTAGCGCAGCAGCAGCTCGATGCCCGGGTGGTCGAGCCGGCGCAGGGTCGACGCGCGGGTGTCGTCGAGGTCGAGCCCCGCACGGCGCAGCGCGGTCAACAGCTCGGGTCGCGAGTCGGGGTTGAGACCGGCTGAGTCGAAGACGGCGCGCAGCTCGGCGACCAGCGACTCCAGGACAGCCGGACGGGCGCCGCGCGGCGGCCGCGGTCCGAGCAGCTCGGTCAGCATCCGCTCGTGCACCTCGGCGCGCCACGGCATGCCGGTGAAGGTCATCTCGGCGGCGACCAGTGCACCGGCCGACTCCGCGGCGAGCAGCAGCGCGAGCCGGGTCGACTCGTCCGACTCCGCGACGGCGGCCAGCTGACGCCGGTCCTCGAGGTCGGCACGCAGGTGCTCGGCCGTGTCGTCGACCGGGAAGAGCGCCGGGTCTCCCGGCACGGTGGGCCGCAGCCGGTCCCACGCCGACGACTGCTCACCCACCAGCGCCTGCGCGGCGACGGCGGGTGCGCGACGCAGGAGGTGGTGGCCCAGCCGCAGGTCGTGGCAGCGCTCGACGCGCACCCCGGCCGCGAGCAGCGGCGGGTACCACCTCGCGGTGTCGTCCCAGACCCAGCGGGTGCCGCTCCCCTCGCGCTCGACGACGTACGCCGCCAGGTCGGCGGCCGGCAGCTCGAGGTCGCCGGCTCCGTCGGCGACCAGGACCCGGTCGCCCGGGAGCCGCGACAGCCTCACCCGGGTCATCCCAGGCGCCGAGGTCACCTCACCGCGCGGCCAGGACCGCGAGGTCACGACGGATGTAGCGCAGGTGCGCCCACTCCTCCTCGAGGATGACGCGCAGGCAGTCGCCGACGGTGGGGTGCCAGTCACCGCCGCCCCAGGGGTTGTCGCGCGGCTCGGCCAGCAGGTCGGGGGTGAGCGCCGCGAGGTAGTCGCTCACGAGCTGCTGTCGCTCGGCGCGGACGGCGAGGATCTCCTCGAAGGTGGGCTGCTCGACCCGGAAGATCGACATGTCGAAGCCCATGTCCGCGGCACCGGTGAAGATCTGACCGAGCTCGTGGAAGGGCTGCTCGATGTGCAGGATCGCGCCGCGCAGCCAGGCATCGGTCGCCAGGACGAGGTGGCGCAGGGTCTGCGCCAACGACCACTCGTCCTCGACGTGGGCATCGACCAGCTCCGGCGCGGTGCCGGACACCGTCGTCTCCCAGGCGGCCTGCACGGCGATCCACCCCTCGCGCAGACCCTCGGGTGTCTCGGCCTTCTGCAGCTCACGCCCGGGGAACTGCCGGTTGAGCTCGGCGTCCACGAGCGGCACCACGTCGACGCCGTTGACGATGAGGCTGCCGAAGAAGAGGTCATGGCTGTCGATGTCGAGCCCGCCGACGTCGACGCTGCGCATGATCACGCCGCTGAGGTCGGAGTAGCGCATCGTGGCGCCCTTGAAGCTCGCCTGGACGAAGGTCGCACCCTCGAACTCCTGGGTGCCGCTGTAGGTCGTCATCGCTCCATCATGGCGAGCGCCATCCTCGTCGGTCCACTGTCGACGTCAGCCGGCACCGGCCCGCCACCGGCGTGACCGACGGAGTCATCTCGTCGGTCGAGTGCCGCCGAGCGCCGGCGAGGCTGCGTATCGAGACCCGCCTCAACCTCAGCCTTCGCCGAGGAGACGGTCGACGATCGACCGGGTGACCGAGTGGTAGCCCGGTCGGGCGGCGGCGTAGATCTCCCGGGCCCGTGCCAGGCCGCGGTCCGAGGCGGCCAGGGCGGTGTAGACGCGCCGGACGTAGAGGGCACGCCCGTGCCGGGTCAGGAAGTCGGCCAGTGCCCCGTCGACGGCCGGCTGCTCCCAGACGTGGCCCGAGGCGACGGCGAGCTCCAGCCAGGCGGTGGCGATCTCGATGTTGCCACTGGTGCTGAATCCGAACTGCTCGTCCACCGCCCGCAGCACGTCGTGCCCGACGTCGAGGGGGAGCGCGCGCACGAAGGCGACCCACTGCTGGCTCACCCAGGCGTCCAGCTCCAGCGAGTCCGGGGCCGCGCCACCCACCAGGGCGGCGACCTGCTCGTCGACCCGGTCGAAGGCGTCGGACTCGAAGTCCGGCGCGTTGTCGGGCACGCCGGGCCCGTGGATCCAGGCCTCGAGCTGCAGCTCATCCGCGCTCACGCCGGCGGGCTCGAGCAGCTCGGAGGTGAGGTGCGCCAGGAACGTCGGCGTGTCCATCGACTCGAAGGCGAAGCGGTCGAAGTAGTCGAGCAGGAAGGCGTCGAAGCGCGCCCGGCCGACCCTGGCCTCGATGAGCCGCAGCAGCAGCGAGCCCTTCTCGTACGGGATCTTGGTCGGTCCGTCGTCGGGATCGCGTCCGGCCAGGTCGAGCTCGAGCCAGGTGTCGCGGGGTGCCTCGTCGCGCACCGCCCGCTCGAGGTCCTGGCGGCCGAGCCGCAGGATCATGCTCGTGTAGTCGGCGCCGTAGAGCTCCTCGTCGATGCGGGTCTCGAAGTAGACGGTGAAGCCCTCGTTGAGCCAGATGTCGTTCCACGTCGAGTTCGTGACCAGGTTGCCCGACCAGGAGTGCGCCAGCTCGTGGGCGATCAGGGTGACCAGCGAGCGGTCGCCCGCCAGCACGGTCGGTGTCGCGAAGGTGAGGCGAGGGTTCTCCATGCCGCCGTAGGGGAAGCTCGGCGGCAGCACCAGGATGTCGTAGCGCCCCCAGCGGTAGGGGCCGTAGAGCCGCTCGGCCGCCTCGATCATCTGCTCGGTGTCGGCGAACTCCCACGCGGCGCCCTCGACGACGCTCGGCTCGGCGTACACACCGCTGCGCGCGCCGATGTCGCGGAACTCCAGGTCGCCGACCGCCAGCGCGATGAGGTACGCCGGCACCGGCTGCGGCATCGCGAACGAGTAGGTGCCGTCCTCCCGGTGAGCGGTCGGGTTCTCCGCACTCATCAGGGCGAGCAGGTCGCTCGGCACGCGGATCGTCGCGTCGTAGGTCATCCGCACGGCCGGGCTGTCCTGGCACGGGATCCAGGTGCGGGCCAGGATCGGTTGGTTCTGACTGAAGAGGAACGACTTGCCGGAGGCCGTCTGCTCGGGCTCCAGCCACTGCAGGGCGCGCGCCTCGGGACTGGTCGCGTAGTGCACGACGACCCGGCTCGCCGACCCGACCTCGACCGTCAGCGCGCTGCCCAGCACCGGGTCGTGCTCGCCCCGGGTGAAGGCCAGCTCTGCACCGTCGGCTCCCGTCACCCGCTGGACGTCCAGCTGCCACGTGTCGAGCACGAGCCTGGTCGCCGCGGGACCGCGGTGCTCGAGATCGAGCGTCGCGCTCCCGGTCAGGCGCCGACCCTCGAAGTCGACGTCGAGATCGAGCGTCACATGGGTGACGGCGACCTCATTGGGTCGCGAGGCGGAGTGCGGGTCGTCGGCGAAGGATCGGGGCACGACGACAACGTATCGCCGGCGAGCGGGGAGTTGGCGGTGCTCAGCCGCACCCACGTGTTGTCCGGCTCGAGCTCCCGAGGGTTTCACCGTCGGTGACGATCGCGGCGTCGGTGGCGACAACTTGGTGTCCTCCAGCATTTTCACGTGAGTGCGATTCAATCGCCCATCGGTGCGACACCAGCAGCAGTGTGAGCACCGCTCGGTGACCGCGTGGCCAGCGTCAAAGGAGAGCGACGAGATGAGATCACTTCGATATTCGATCAACGTCACACTCGACGGCTGCTGCCATCACGAAGCAGGGCTCCCTCCGGACGAGGAGTCGATGCGCTACTGGACCGCTGAGATGCGCCGAGCCGATGCTCTGCTCTTCGGCCGGGTGAACTACGAGATGATGGAGTCGGCGTGGCGGAAGCCGGCCACGGGCACGTGGCCCGACTGGATAGACGAATCCGAGATGCCCTTCGCCGAGGCCATCGACCGGGCCAAGAAGTACGTCGTGTCGAGCACGCTGGGCACGGTCGACTGGAATGCCGAGCTAGTGCGAGGCGAGGTGGGATCGGCGATTGAGCGGCTCAAGCGGGAGCCCGGCGAAGGTCTGTGGGTCGGTGGCGTGACGCTTCCCCTCGCGTTGGCAGATCTGGGACTGATCGACGAGTACGAGTTCCTGGTGCAGCCCGTCCTGGCCGGACACGGACCGACGTTGCTCGCCGGTCTGCGTGAGCGCATCCAGCTGGAGCTGGTGGACCGCAAGGAGTTCGGGTCGGGCGCGGTCGCCCTGCGCTACCGACCCGTGCGCTGGGCGGCAGGATCGGACGAAACAGCGCCATAAGCGTCCGCCTCACCGCCGCATGATGGATCACCCGTCGAGGGACCGGCGTCAGGAGAACCGGACTCGGCCTTCTCTGACAGGCGCGCCGGAGAGGGTGGGATTCAATACTCACATGCGATCGAATATCGATCTGGAGACCAAGCGTGAGTTGATCGAGTGGCTCGACGCGAAGCGGCGGCACATCCTCCAGCAGGTGGAGGCGATGGACCCGGTGGACCGACGTCGATCTCTGCTTCCCTCCGGATGGACGCCGCTGGGCCTGGTCAGGCACTTGACCCTGGACGTCGAGCGCTTCTGGTTTCGTGCCGTGATGGGCGGAGAGCGTGTCGATCTTCCGAAGGGTTACGAGGGGTGGACAACGCCGCCGGATCAGAGCGATGCCGAGGTCTTCGAGCAATACACCCGCGAGTGCCAACGAGTGTCGGTCGTCCTGGAGCCGATGAGCCTCGATTCCGCGCCCGTCTGGTGGCCCGACGGCGATGGGGCTCCGCCGTACGGTTCGCTGCGCGAGGTCATCCTGCACGTGCTGGTCGAGACTGCCACCCATGCAGGACAGCTCGACATCTGTCGCGAGCTGGTCGATGGTGGTCAGCGCCTCGTCCTTGACGAACCCGGGTAGGCCGCGCCATCTCGCCCGGCGGCCGCCGACAACTCAGCGGCGTACCGCGCGCGTGACCTTCTTCAGGGCGCCCGTGCCCGCGCCGACACCACGAGGGATCAGACGATGTGGCTTGCCGTTCGCCAGGTCGACGACGGAGTCGGCGATCCCCCAGGTGAGCTTGCCCTCGGACAGCTCGACCAAGGTCTCCAGCGGAAGACCGACGGTGAGGTCCTCCAACTCCTGACGCTCCTTCTCGGTGGCGACCGCAGGGAGTTGGCGCACGATCAGCGCTTTGAACGCGCGCCCGGGCAGTGTCGAGGCCAGCTCGAGCACAGTGGACTGACGGGTGAAGGGCCTGACACTTTTCGAGTGGCTCGGGTCGTGGGGCATGGGGTCTCCTATCGGGGCATCGGACCGCGGAGCGGCACCGCGCAACGTACCGCGGATCGTGCCGGACGCCCCGCCGGTGAGCGGAACCGATCCGCGGCTGATCGTCAGCGATCGAGGTCGGCTGTTTCGTGCGCCTTCTCGTCTGCTGTGCAGAGACGATCCAGGTAGTACTGGACGGCGGGGTCGATTTCGAGTTGCACTTGCTCAACGGACATCGCCCCAGTCATGGGCGGCGTCTGCTTGACACCTCAGGCCCGCTGCTCGCGGAAGTTCCGCGCGCGTGCCGCGATCCGGCCGTCAGAAAGGTGGGGGTGACTGCCGCCTCGGCCGCATTGCTGGTCGCCCGTCGCGAAGCAGAAGCACATGAGCCAAAGAGCCTGCGCCGTCCTCGTCGGGACGCAGCGCCAGACGTCGGCTCCCCTCTCGGGGACTTGGCCAAATTCTGGACCGGAAAGCCAACGACCCCCGACCGCACAGCTGCAGGTCAGGGGCCGTTCTCGGAGCCGCCTGTCAGAATCGAACTGACGACCTAGTCATTACGAGTGACTCGCTCTACCGACTGAGCTAAGGCGGCGCGTCGGCCGGACCGGCCAGGCGAGTGGCTGAGGTCCGGACAACCCGGAGAAGTATACGGATCCGGGTCCCTGCCGCGAAAACCAGGTGGCCGTGGCGCTCAGGCGGCCAGGGCGTGGGCGCGCGCGGCCGCTGCGGCCTTGCCGGTGAGCATCGTCTGCTCGGCGCCGCACCAGCAGGTGAAGGTGACCGAGATGCCGGCGTCGGTGTTGGTCATCGCGGTGACCTGGCTCGGGAAGATCAGCTGGCGCTTGTCGCAGGCGGTGCAGTGGTTGTCGAACATGTGAGGACCTCCCTCGGAGTGCTGGTCGTGCGGACGACTCCATTCTGGAGTCATTCCGGACATAGGGGTAGCCTCGCTTTCCTGCAGCATCCATAGGAGGTCCCTAGTGCTGAGTGTGCACCAGCTCACATGCTTCCTCGCCACCTACGAGCAGGGGTCGCTCACCGCGGCGGCCGAGCAGCTCGGCTACGCCCAGCCGTCGGTCTCCGAGCAGATCCGCGCGCTGGAGAAGTCGCTCGGCGTCCAGCTCTTCCGTCGCGTCGGGCGCGGCGTCATCCCGACCACGGTCGCCGACACCCTGCGTCCGTACGCCGAGCGGGTGCTCGCGGCGGTCGACGAGACACAGAGGGCGGCCCAAAGCGTCAAAGCCTTCGAGACGGGCACCATCCGCTTCGGCATGTTCGGCATCGCCCGGCTGTACGCCGGCGCGGGGCTGATCGCCGACGTGCTCGCGCGCTACCCCGGCGTCCGGGTCGAGCTGATCGGGCAGAACTCCACCGAGGTGCACGAGGACCTGCGCCGCGGACGGCTCGAGGCCGCGATGCTCGCGGTCGCCAACGCCGACAGCTCCGGCATGACCGTCACCCCGGTCGCCCGCGAGGAGCTCGTCTACATCAGCGCCGACCCCGCCCACCTGGCGACGCCGGTGACCGCCCACCGGCTCTCGCTGGCCTCGCTGGTGATGCCCGAGACGTCGTACCGCGCGGTCGACTCGACCCGCACCACGCTGCGCCAGATGCTGCACGAGACCGGCCGCAACCCGCAGACCCGCATCGAGGTCGAGGACATCGAGACGGCGGTCGAGCTGGTGGGCATGGGCTTGGCCGACTCCGTGGTGCCCAAGGGCGCGGCCGAGCAGCTGCTCCCCCGCTTGGCGCCCAACGCCGGCTGGGTGTCGCTGCGTCCGCGGCAGTTCGACACGTTCGCGATCGTGCACCGAGCCGACGCCGTGCTCTCCCCCGCGGCCCAGCTCATGATCGAGCTGGCCACCCAACGGATCCGCGCGATCGCCGAGCCCGTCCACCCTCGCTAGGGTCGCCTCCATGAGCGATCCGCAGAGCGTCGTCGAGTCCTTCCTGGGCCATTGCGGCGCCGACGAGGTCGAGCAGGCCGTCGCTCTCCTCGACCCCGCGATCGAGTGGCGCAACACCGGCATGCCGACCGTGCGCGGGGCCCGGGTCGCCCAGATGCTGCGCGACATGCCCCGGCGCGGCGTCGGCTTCGACGTCGAGATGAAGCACATCGCCGCCACCGGCTCGACGGTGCTGACCGAGCGCACCGACATCTTGACCTTCAAGCGCTTCCGGATGTCGTTCTGGGTGGCCGGCACCTTCGAGGTGCGCGACGGCCTGATCGTGCTGTGGAACGACCACTTCAACTGGGGCGGCTTCACCTGGGCCGCGCTCAAGGGGCTCGGGGCGACCGTCCGCCGCTAGCAGGTGGTGTCGTCCTCCGGCACGGTGCCGTCGACCAGGTAGCCCTCGACCACGGAGTCGACGCAGTCGTTGCCGGAGTTGTAGCCCGTGTGGCCGTCGCCGTCACGGGTCAGCAGCACGCCCGACGCGAGCTGGTCGGCCAGCGCCTGAGCCCAGACGTACGGCGTCGCCGGATCGCGGGTGGTGCCGACGACCAGGATCGGGGCCGCCCCGGCAGCCGTGATGTCCGGTGCCGGCTCGCTCGCGCTCACCTGGATGCCGTCGCAGCTCACCAGGCTCCAGGCGAACGCCCGGCCGAGGGTCGGCGACGCCCGCTCGAACGCCGGCACCTGGGCCGGCACCTGGTCGGCCGTGACGGCGTACGGGTCGTCGAGACAGTTGATCGCGTAGATCGCCTCGGCACTGTTGTCGACGTAGGAGCCGTCGACGTCGCGCGACGCGTAGGCGTCGGAGAGCCGCAGCAGGATGCTGCCGTCGCCGTCGAACGCCGCCTCGAAGGCCTGGGTCAGCAGGTCCCAGTAGTCGCGCACGTAGAGCGGCAGGATCATCCCGTAGAACGCCCGCCCTTCAGTGAGCTCACGATCGCCCATGCCCGCCAGCGGCTCGCCGTCGACCTCGACCAGGAAGTCCTTGATCCGCTGCAGCCCCTCGTCGAGCGACTCACCGAGCGGACAGTCGTCGGCGCCGATGCAGTCCTCGACGTAGGCACGCAGCGCGGTCTCGAAGCCGGCCGCCTGGCCCAGGCTCAGCTCGCGCGAGCTCAGGGACACGTCGACGGCCCCGTCGAGCACCATCCGCCCGACCCGGGCCGGGAAGAGGTCGGCGTACGTCGCACCGAGCTTGGTGCCGTAGGAGGCACCGAGGTAGTCGAGGGCCGACTCGCCGAGAGCCGAGCGGAGCACGTCGACGTCGCGGGCGGTCTCGACGGTGCTCACGTGGCCGACGATCGGACCGGAGCGATCGACGCAGCCCTGGAAGAACGTCTCGATCCCGCTCACCAGGTCGTCGGCCTCGCCCGCGGTGTCGGGGTCGGGGTCCTGGGCGAGGAAGGTGTCGAGGTCCTCGTCGGAGAGGCAGTCGACCGGCTCGGAGGCGCCGGTGCCACGCGGGTCGAAGCCGACCACGTCGTAGTGGTCGAGCACGGGCTGGGTGAAGACACCCGTGCCGCCGGCGGCGTACGACGTGCCGGGCGCCCCGGGGCCGCCCGGGTTGACCACGAGCGAGCCGAGGCGCTCGGACGGATCGGCGGCCGGCACCCGCAGCACCGCGATGCCGATCGTGTCGCCGCCGGGACGGCGGTAGTCGAGGGGCACCGTCAGGGTCGCGCACTCCTCGACCTCGCCGCACGGCTGCCAGTCGATGCGCTGGCGGTAGTAGGGCGCCAGCGCCGGGCTGGGCGGGCGCTGCGCGCCGGGCGCGGGCGTAGTCGTCGGTGCTGGTGCGCGGCGGGCGTCGCCCGACCCGGTCTGACCGGATCCGCCCGAGGTGAACACCGCAGCCACCGTGACACCGGCTCCCGCCAGCAGCATCGCGACGACGATGACGATCGCGATCACGCGCGTGGTGGGACTCAACGCCTGGCTCCTCCCGCGGACACCGGTGTCTGCAGCGCGACCATCATGGCCTCCAGGGCCAAGGCGGGCGGCACGTTGAACTCCAGCATCTGCTCGCGGGCCTGGAAGATCGCGGAGATGCGACGCAAGTTGAGCTCCGCGCTCGCACTGGCGGCCACCGCCTCGATGTCGGCGCGGATCTCCTCGTTGACCAGCGTGCCCGCGGCCCCCGCATCGAGCGCGATCGCGTCGCGATAGACGGAGACCAGGTCCATCAGCCCGCGGTCGATCACGTCGAGGTGGCGGCGCTTGGCCCGCGTCTTCTGCCCCTTCTCCAGGGCGGCGAGCGCCGGACCGTACTCCCGCGGGCGACGGCCGCGCTCGACCACGCCGTAGGCTGTGTCGAGGTCGACCTTCTCGCGCGCGTCGAGATCGGAGGTGATCGCGTCGGCCTCGTCCTTGGTCACCGCGACCAGCTGGGCGGCCGCCGACATGCACGCCCCGAGCGAGGTCAGCCGGGCCGGCAGGTGCACGATCTCGCGGCGCCGGTTGCGGGTGTCCTCGTCACGGACCAGCGCCCGGGCCCGGCCGATGTGACCCTGGCTGGCGCGGGCGGCGTACGACGCCACCGCCTCGGCCGCACCCTCGGTGCGCACCAGGAACGCCGCCACGTCGGCTGCGCTCGGCGTGGTCAGCGTGACCAGGCGGCAGCGCGAGCGGATGGTCGGGAGCACGTCGTCGACCGTGGGCGCGCACAGCATCCACACGGTGCGGTCGGTCGGCTCCTCGATCGCCTTGAGCAGGGCGTTGCACGCCTGGTCGGTGAGCCGGTCGGCGTCCTCGACGATGAGGATC
>WLIH01000330.1 GCA_009702305.1 Actinomycetota bacterium
CCACGCTCATCCTCGGCCCGGCCCTCGACGGCCGCGGCGACGTCGCCGCGATCCGCTCGACCGCCGAGTCGCAGGCCTGGCACGGCGACGCCACGTGGGAGCACGCCGTCGGACCGATGCAGTTCCTGCGCTCGTCGTGGGACCGGTGGGGCGCGGACGGCGACGGAGACGGTGTGGCCGACCCCAACGACATCGACGACGCCGCCGCCGGCACCGCGCGCTACCTGTGCGCCGACGGCCACGACCTGACGACCGGCGAGGGCTGGGCGGCGGCGATCTTCTCCTACAACCACGCCCAGACCTACGTCGACTCGGTCCACGCGGCCGCGACGGCGTACGCCGAGCGCACCGCCTGAGCGCCGACGCGGGCTGAAATCACGGCCCGGCTCGGCGGAACCGGGGGTGGCGGCCCGGCGTCGGAGCAGCATGCTGAGCCGCCGCCACCTGTTCTCGCTGTCCGCGCTCGCCATCGCCGCCCCGGCCCTGGCGGCGTGCGCGGGGTCGTCGAGTCCGTTAGGGTCGACGGGTCCCGACGCGCCCGGTGCGCTGCGCCTGGTCTTCTCCGACGTACGCCGCGCCACCCCCGCCGCCAACGCGATCGACGGCGGGGTCGCGACCGTGACGGCCGTCGGGGCTGCGCTCTGGTCGCAGCTGCCGACCTCGGGCAATGTCGCGATCTCGCCCTTCTCGGTCGCGGTCGCCCTCGGCATGACCGCCAACGGCGCAGGTGGAACCACGCTGAGCGAGATGCTCGATGTGCTCGACTCCGCGGACGTGGCCGGTCTCGATACCGGGCTGAACGCGCTGACCCAGCAGATCGAGTCGCTGGCGGGTCCGCTGGACCGCTTCGAGGGCGACGACGCCGAGATCGCGCTCGACTCGGCCAACCAGCTCTTCGGCCAGGACGGCGTGACCTGGCAGCCGGCCTTCCTGGACGCGCTGGCCCGCGACTTCGGTGCCGGGATGCGCACGGTGGACTACGTCGGCGAGGTCGAGACGGCCCGCTCGGCGATCAACGGGTGGACCGCCGAGCAGACCCACGACCGGATCCCCGAGATCATCCCGGCGGGGCTTCTCGACTCGGACAGCCGGCTCGTCCTGGTCAACGCGCTCTACTTCAAGGCCCGGTGGGCGACGACTTTCGAGAAGCTCAGCACCGAGGACGGCGACTTCACGCTCGCCGACGGCACGACCGTCCGGGTGCCGATGATGCATGCCACGGTCGGCCAGAGCTCCGTGGGTGAGGGATGGACCTCGGTGCGACTGCCCTACGTGGGAGACACACTGGCGATGACGGTCGTGCTAGCCGACGAGGGGCGGGAGTCGACTCTGGATGCGCGTATCAGTGCCGGCCACGTCCAGGAGTTGCTGCAGACTGGCGCTCGACCGGTCGACCTCACGATGCCGAGGTGGACGTTCCGGTCCGACTTCTCCTTGAAGCGGGCCTTGTCGGTCGCAGGCATGACGACGGCCTTCAGCGACGAGGCAGACTTCTCGAGGATGACATCGGACGAGGCACTCGCCGTCGACGATGTCCTGCACCAGGTCTTCGTCGCGGTCGACGAGGACGGCACCGAGGCCGCCGCGGCAACAGCGGTCGGGATGACGACGACAGGAGCCCTGCTCACCGCAGAGTCGCTGGTCCTCGATCGAGCCTTCCTCTTCGTCATCTACGACGTGGAGCACGCAACGCCGCTCTTCGTCGGCAGGGTCGGCGACCCCCGGTCCTGAGCATCAGCCGCAGCGCGGGCCGATGCCGAGGCGCAGGACGACGGCCGTGGTGCCGTCGCGGTAGTACCTCGGCCGGCGGTCGATCTCGACGAACCCCCGCGCCGCGTAGAACGACAAGGCTCCCGCGTTGTCCTCGCGCACCTCGAGCAGCACCCGGTCGGCACCTGCCTCTCGGGCCGCGGCCACGACGGCGTCCAGCAGTGCGCTGGCGAGACCGGTGCGCCGGTGCTCGTGGTCGACCGCGATCCGCTGCAGCTCGGCGATGTCGCCGACGATGCTGGCCACGGCATGACCGACCAGCTCGCCCTCGACCTCGGCGACCAGGTAGGTGATGGTCGGCAGGTGGCCGACGACCCCCTCCTCCACGAGCCCGGCCGACCAGGCGTCGACTCCGAGGTTGTCGGCCTCCAGACGCACCACGGCGAGCACGTCGTCGCGACCCGCGGGCCGCACCCGGGGCGTGCTCACGAGACGCGCTTGGGCTTCGACGGCATCTCGGCGTCGGGGCGGCGCAGATAGAGCGGCTCCGGATCCAGGAGCTCCGCACGCTCGTCGACGATCGCTCGGGCCAGCCATGCGGCGCTCGGACGCCGCGGCCCGGACGCAGCGGGGAAGGCTTCGGGGTAGAGAAGTCCGCCCTCGCCCACGACCAATATCGGCGTCGCCAGGGTGGCCGGCCTGTCGACGACCGGACCGTCTAGGCGGCGCCCGTCGGCGTCGTACATCGCCCAGTAGACCTCCTTGCGTCGCGCGTCGGTGGCCACGGCGAAGTCGCCCGACACGACCCCGCTATCCACGGCCTCCAGGGCGAGCACGTCGAGGGAGCAGATGCCGTAGACCGGGATCTCGAGGACGAACGCCAGGGTGCGTGCCGTGACCAGGCCGACCCGCAGGCCGGTGAAGGGACCCGGCCCCACGCCGACGCCGATGGCGGTCACGTCCTGGCGCACGGCCCCGGCGCGGCCCAGAGCCGACTCGATCAGCGGCGCGAGGTCCTCGCCGTGCTTCATCGCTCGCTCCGAGGAGAGCTCGACGACGATCTCGTCGCGATCGCCGTCGTGGAGCGCGACGCTCACCAGCGGGGTCGCGGTGTCGAACGTGAGGAGCACACGCCGAGGCTACCGTCCGCGCGGCGTCGCCCGGCCTGCGCCACAATGGCGGTGTCATGCGCACCGAACCCATCGTCCTCGGCATCGAGACCTCCTGCGACGAGACCGGCGTCGGCATCGTCCGGGGGCACACGCTGCTCGCCGACGCCATCGCCAGCTCGGTCGACGAGCACGCGCGCTTCGGGGGCGTGGTGCCCGAGGTGGCCAGCCGCGCGCACCTCGAGGCGATGGTGCCGACGATAGAGCGGGCCTGCGACACCGCCGGCATCGCGCTGCGCGACGTCGACGCGATCGCCGTCACCCACGGCCCGGGCCTGGCCGGCGCCCTCCTGGTCGGGGTCGCCGCCGCCAAGGCGCTCGCCCTCGGTCTCGGCAAGCCGATCTACGGCGTCAACCACCTGGCCGCGCACGTCGCCGTCGACCAGCTCGAGCACGGCCCGCTGCCCGAGCCGTGCATCGCGATGCTGGTCAGCGGCGGCCACTCCAGCCTGCTGCGCGTGGAGGACGTGACGGTCGGCGTCGACCCGATGGGCGCGACCATCGACGACGCCGCGGGTGAGGCGTTCGACAAGGTCGCGCGCCTGCTCGGCCTGCCGTTCCCCGGCGGTCCTCACATCGACCGGGTCGCCCGCGACGGCGACAGCGTGCACATCGACTTCCCGCGCGGCCTCAGCTCGCGGCGCGATTTGGAGCGGCACCGCTTCGACTTCTCCTTCTCCGGCCTCAAGACCGCCGTCGCTCACTGGGTCGAGGCCCAGGAGCGCTCGGGCGAGCCGGTGCCGGTGCACCACGTGGCGGCGTCGTTCCAAGAGGCCGTCTGCGACATCCTGGTGCGCAAGGCGCTCGACGCGGCCTCCTCCGAGGGCATCGACGACCTGCTCATCGGTGGGGGAGTCGCTGCCAACTCGCGGCTGCGTCACCTCGCCGAGGAGCGCGCGACCACCCTCGGCATCCGGGTCCGGGTGCCGCGCCCGGGTCTGTGCACCGACAACGGCGCGATGGTCGCCGCCCTCGGGGCCGAGATGGTGGCGCGCGGACGCACGCCGTCCTCGCTCGACCTGCCGGCCGACTCGTCCCTGCCGATCACGAGCGTGCTGGCGGGCTAGCGCCCGAGAGCGCCAGCCCGCCGCCCGAGATCAGTCGAGCACGCCCGACTCGGCGCCCTCGTCGTCGAGCCAGTCCTGCTCGGTGCTGTAGAAGTCCTGGTCGCCCGGACGTCCCTTGTCCTTGCCCTTGCCGCGACCCCCGGCGCCTCCGGCGCCTCCGGCGCCACGGCCACCGCCGCGTCCGCCGGCCGAGCCGGC
>WLIH01000331.1 GCA_009702305.1 Actinomycetota bacterium
GGTGGTCTCGATACACCGCCTCGCTGGCGCTCGGCGGCACTCGACCAGCGACCGCGGCCGGTCAGGGGAGCTGGCTGAGCACGACGACGGTGCGTCGGCCGATGGAGATGCGGTCGCCGGCCTTGACCTGGGTGCCGACGGGGAGCTTGAAGTCGGTGGAGAGGACGACCTCGCCGCTCTGCACCCAGTCGTTCTCCGGCAGCTCGATCGCTTGGGGCTTCCAGCCGGAGTTGAACCAGAGCATGAACGACGTGTCGACCTGCTGCTCGCCCTGAGGTCCCGGGGAGCGCAGGGGCGCGCCGGAGACGAACATGCCGACGGTGCACAGGTCGTGGTCGTGCCAGTCGTCGGCCGTCATCTCGCGACCCGACGGGTGCAGCCAGGCCAGGTCCTTGGGGCCGCCGCGGATCGTCGGGCGGCCCTCGAACCAGTGCCGCTGCCGCAGGGCGGGGTGGTCGCGGCGCAGCCGCAGCGCCTGCTTGGTCACCTCGTAGACGTCGAGCCAGGCGTCCTCGGGCGACCAGTCGATCCAGGAGATCTCGGAGTCCTGGCAGTAGGCGTTGTTGTTGCCTCGCTGCGTGCGCCCGCGCTCGTCGCCGGCGGTGATCATCGGCACGCCGTTGGACAGGCACAGGGTGACCATCATGTTGGCGGCCTGGCGCCGGCGCACGGCGATCAGGGACGGGTCGTCGGTCTCGCCCTCGACGCCGTGGTTCCAGGACCGGTTGTTGTCGGTGCCGTCGCGGTTGTCCTCGCCGTTGGCCTCGTTGTGCTTGCGCTCGTAGGTGACGGTGTCGCGCAGCGTGAAGCCGTCGTGGGCGGTCACGAAGTTGATCGACGCGTACGCCGAGCGCCCGTCGTCGGCGTAGAGGTCCGAGGAGCCCGCCAATCGGGTCGCGACCGTGCGGATGCCGGAGCTGTGGTTGCGCCAGAAGTCGCGGATCTCGTCGCGGTACTGGTCGTTCCACTCCGTCCACGGGGGCGGCATCCGGCCGACGAGGTAGCCGTCCATCGACGCGTCCCACGCCTCGGCGATCAGCTTCACGTGCCGCAGCACCGGGTCCTGGCCGATCGCGGTCAGGAGGGCACAGCGCATGTCGATGTCGTAGCCGGTGCGGGTCAGCGCCGACATCAGGTCGAAGCGGAAGCCGTCGACGTGCATCTCGCTGACCCAGTAGCGCAGCGAGTCGAGGATCAGCCGCAGCGCGAGGGGGTTGTTGGAGTCGACCGTGTTGCCGCAGCCGGTCACGTCCCAGTAGGTGTCGTCGAAGGTCGTCGCGCCGCTCACGGCGTCGACACTCGGCTTGACCCGCTTGTAGAACCCACGGTCGTCGAGGCCGCGGAAGGACAGCGTCGGCCCGAGCGCGCCCGCCTCGGCGGTGTGGTTGTAGACCACGTCGAGGATGACCTCGAGGCCGGCCCGGTGGAAGGACTTGACCATCTCCTTGAACTCGCGGACCTGCTCGCCGCGATCGCCGGAGGCGGAGTACGCCGCGTGCGGGGCGAAGTAGCCGATCGAGTTGTAGCCCCAGTAGTTGACGGCTCCGCGCTCGGTCAGCGACGGCTCGGAGACGAATTGGTGCACCGGGAGCAGCTCGACCGCCGTCACCCCCAGGTCGCGCAGGTAGTCCGTGACGGCCGGGGTCGCCAGTCCGGCGTACGTGCCGCGCAGCTCCGCGGGCACCCGGTCGTGCAGGGCGGTCATGCCCTTGACGTGCGCCTCGTAGATGACGGTGTCGCGCCAGCGTCGGCGCAGCGGGGTCTCGCCCTCCCAGTCGAACTCGCCTCCGAAGCTGCCGTCGACCACGAGGCTGCGCGGCACGTACGGCGCGGAGTCGTCGAGCTGCTGCTCCTCGGCGGCTCCGTGCACGTAGCCGAAGGTCGCGGCGTGCGGGGTGAAGGCGCCCGACACCGCCTGTGTGTAGGGGTCCAGCAGCAGCTTGTTCGGGTTGAAGCGCAGCCCTTCCTGGGGCGCCCACGGGCCGTCGACGCGGTAGCCGTAGCGGGTGCCGGGGGCGATCGCGGGCAGGGCGCCGTGGAAGATGCCCTGGGAGCGCTCGGTCAGCCGGAAGCGCCGCTCCTGCTCGATGCCGTCCTCGTCGTCCTCGAAGAGGCAGACCCAGGCCTCGGTGCCCGCCGGGGCGTAGACGGCGAAGTTGGTCGAGGCCGGGGACCAGGTCGCGCCGAGCGGCCAGTTGCGTCCGGGCCAGACCGGAGAGGTCTGGCCGAGGTGGGTCCAGGTCGTCGGCGTCACCCGGAGCATCATTCCCGATGGTGGCACGATGCCGGGGGACAACGGCCGACGAGAGACGGGATGCACAAGCGCGATGGGTGAGTACGTACGCCTCGAGGTGGCCGACGGGGTCGGCACGATCCGCCTCGACCGTCCGAAGATGAACGCTCTCGACGAGCAGATGCAGGAGGAGATCCGAGCCGCAGCCGGCGAGGCCACGGCTCGCGACGACGTCAAGGCGGTCGTCATCCACGGTGGCGATCGAGTCTTCGCCGCCGGCGCCGATGTGACCGAGATGGCGCAGATGTCGCACGTCGACATGATCAAGCGCTCGTCGGGCCTGACCTCGGCGTTCACCTCGGTGGCGAAGATCCCCAAGCCGGTGGTCGCGGCCATCAACGGCTACGCGCTCGGTGGCGGCTGCGAGCTGGCGCTGTGTGCCGATGTGCGCTTCGCGGCCCACAACGCCGTGCTCGGTCAGCCGGAGATCCTGCTCGGCATCATCCCGGGCGCGGGCGGCACCCAGCGGCTGAGTCGACTGGTCGGGCCGAGCCGGGCCAAGGACATCATCCTCACCGGCCGCTTCGTGCGCGCCGAGGAGGCGCTCGCGATCGGCCTGGTCGACCGCGTCGTCCCGGCCGAGAGCGTCTACGCCGAGGCGGTGGCGTGGGCCGCCCAGTTCGCCGGCGCCGCGACGTACGCCGTGCGCGCGGCCAAGGAGGCGATCGACCGTGGTCTCGAGGTGGACCTCGACACCGGGCTCGAGATCGAGCGGATGGCGTTCGCGGCGCTCTTCGCCACGGAGGATCGCACCCGGGGGATGCGTTCCTTCGTGGAGAATGGTCCAGGCAAGGCGACCTTCGTCGGGCGTTGAGCTCCGCGTCGGCGGCGAGGGAGGGGTAGCGATGACGACAGTGCGCAACCGGACGGCCCAGGTCGTGTGGGGGCTGTGCGCCGTGCTGGCGATGGTGCTGGCGCTCGCGGCGGCGCTGGTCGCGGTCGACGCGCCCACAAGCAACGCCATCGTCGGCACCGTCCGCGATCTGGCCGACGCCGTCGACCTCGGCATCTTCTCGCGCCGCGATGGGATCATCGACCTCGACGTGGACAACCCGGCGAAGACCAATGCCCTGGCCAACTGGGGGCTGGGCGCGCTCGCCTACCTCGTCGTCGGCCGGCTCGTCGACCGCGTCGTGCGACCCTGACACCACCGGTGTCAGGGACTGTGAGATTGCCAACCGTGACGGTGTGTACCGCAGAGGTTGACTCGGCGGTAGCCTCACGACCACATCCGAGTGCACAGGAGGGGCCGTAGCCGGCCATCACCCTTATGAACATTGTTGTCTGTGTGAAGTACGTGCCCGACGCCACTGCTGACCGGCAGTTCGAGTCGGACAACACCGTAGACCGTGTCGGCGTCGACGGGCTCCTGTCGGAGCTCGACGAGTACGCCGTCGAGCAGGCCCTCCAGATCAAGGAGAAGGCGGGCGACGACACCGAGGTGACGGCGCTGTGCATCGGTCCGGAGAAGGCCGTCGACGCAGTGCGCAAGGCGCTGCAGATGGGTGCCGACAAGGGCATCCACGTCATCGACGACGCCATCGCCGGCTCCGACGCCATCGCCACCTCGCTGGTGCTGGCCAAGGCGATCGAGAAGGTCGGCCCGGCCGACCTGATCATGTGCGGCATGGCCTCGACCGACGCCGGCATGAGCGTCGTCCCGGCGATGCTGGCCGAGCGCCTCGGCCTGCCGCAGGTCACCTTCGCCTCGGTCGTCGAGACCCAGGGCGACCAGGTGCGCGCCAAGCGCGACGGCGACACGGCGACCGAGGTCATCGGCGGCACCATGCCGCTGGTCCTCTCGGTCACCGACCAGACCGGCGAGGCCCGCTACCCGTCCTTCA